>NZ_DJHW01000063.1:0-75437 GCF_002433295.1 Pseudoalteromonas sp. UBA6610
GCGGCCAAATTTTAACAGCGTTGTGGGCATTCGTAAATAATATTTCGCAAATATTTATGATAAACTTGCCTTATAACTTGCCTCATAATAGTTTTAGGTTGTTTTTTATGTTTTCGAAGCCTTCGCAAACGGTTTACACCGTATCGCGCCTTAACAGAGAGATTCGTACAGTTCTTGAGCAGGGCTTTGCATCGCTAATTTTAACAGGCGAAATTTCTAACTTTATTACCCCTGCTTCTGGGCACTGGTACTTTTCGTTAAAAGATGAAAAAGCACAAATTAAAGCGGCTATGTGGCGCGGCAATAACCGCTCTCAAAGTTACCGCCCTGAAAACGGCGCACAAGTAACAGTAAGAGCCCGTGTTTCACTTTACGAACCACGCGGTGATTATCAGCTTATTGTTGAGCATATGGAACCTGCCGGTGAAGGCCAGCTTAAACAAGAGTTTGATGCATTAAAAATGCGCCTAGCCGCTGAGGGCTTGTTTAGTTCGGCCTATAAAAAACCACTGCCGCAAAATATAAACCGTGTAGGTGTAATAACCTCAGCAACGGGCGCTGCTATAAAAGATATATTAACCGTACTTAAACGCCGCGCACCGCAATTAGAAGTCATTATTTACCCAGCCATGGTGCAAGGCAAAGAAGCCCATGTGCACTTAATTAACCAAATACAGTTAGCCAATGCACGCAATGAGGTCGACGTACTTATTGTAGGGCGAGGCGGTGGCTCGTTAGAAGATTTATGGTGCTTTAACCATGAGCAGCTTGCGCGTGCTATTTATCAAAGTGAATTACCCACAGTCAGTGCGGTAGGCCACGAAATAGACACAACCATCAGTGACTACGTAGCCGATGTACGCGCAGCAACGCCTTCAGCAGCTGCTGAGCTTGTCAGCCCTAACACGCAAGAGCTACATAGTAAGGTTATTGAGCTCATTAACCGGTTAAATAATGCCTTTAAACACGATATGGCCGATAAGCGCGCACTAGCAACACAGTTACAGCATCGGCTTAACTTGTGTCATCCGCGCAATCAACTTAATCAAAAAGCGCAGCGATTAGATGAGCTAACTATTGCCTTACAACAGGGCATGCGCAATCGCCTTTACCAACAAGAGCGCACGCTTAATAATTTAACCCCGCGTTTAATGCGTCAATCGCCTGATAAAAAGTTATCGCAGGCCAGCCATCAGCTTATGCAGATACAAACTCGGCTTGAGCAAGCAATGCAGCACAAGTTGCAACACGCGCAAAATAGTTTAGCGCTGCAAGCCAGTAGGCTCGACTCGGTAAGTCCACTTAATGTTTTAGCGCGCGGTTACAGCATAACCAAAACCCAACAAGGCAAAGTGGTTAAATCGGTAGATCACATTAAAACGGGTGACGTGCTAATTACAGAGCTGGCCGATGGCGCTATAAAATCAACGGTGTTGTAAAGCTCTTTCAGTTAAAGCTCTGTGGCCATTAGTAAGGTTAGCTCGGTGTCGCTTGACGTTGAGGTTGTTCTTTTAAATTGCAACCAAAACTCTTGCTTCATTAACTTATCGTTTAGCTCTCGCCATTGGGTATGATCAAACGAGTCGTTATCAGTAGGTGCAGCAAGTTCAAATTTACATACGGTGGTTTTACACGCTGCACTAACAATCTCTGGGATAGAGCTTAGATCAGAGGTAAGTAAAAAATCTTGTAAAGCTATTTCTGTTTGATAAGCCCACTCTTCATTACGTATTTGCTCATCAAATTGCGCTTGCAAAACGGCTTGTGCATCAGAGGGGTCACGCAGCTGCTGCGCCGCGTTTTTCATCAAGGCTTTTTGTGCTGCTAATTGCTGTTTAAGCTGCGATACTTGCTCTTCTAAAGGAAGCTCATCTAGCGGTTGTGGTTCTGGTGTAGGGGGATTATCTTTTTGCTCTATACGAGCGCTTTGTTCAGGGGCAGCGGGTACAACACGCTTTGCTGTTGCTTCACTGCTTTTAACTGGCTGAACAAAAGGTGCCTGCTGCTTTGTATCAGCATGTTGTAACTTTGCGGGGTTTGCGTCACTTGAAGATAAATTAAAGTAGCTCCACGTTAAACCTACACCCGCAATAAATCCTATCCCTAGTGTTAAAAAGCTATTTTTGTTCATTTTAATTCCTTTTAAAATTATTTTTATTTATACAAGCTGCTATTACAGCATGGCGCTGGTGTGTGATTCGTTTTCAGGCTCTGGTGTGGTTAAAAAGTTTTGGTTCATACTTTGCGCCGGACACGGACAATCCGGCCTGCCAATAATTTTAGCTGGTACGCCTACAGCGGTGGTATGTGGCGGTACCGCAGTTAAAACAACTGAACCTGCGCCAATACGTGCGCCCTCGCCTACTTCAATATTACCCAGCACTTTAGCGCCTGCACCAATAAGCACACCGGCTCTAATTTTAGGATGACGGTCGCCCTGCTCGTTACCCGTACCACCAAGCGTGACCGATTGCAGTATTGATACGTTATCTTCAATTACCGCCGTTTCACCAATAACAATACCGGTGGCGTGGTCAAACATTATCCCTTTACCAACCTGACACGCAGGGTGAATATCAACCCCAAACACTTCTGAGGTTCGGCTTTGAATAAAACGAGCAAGCTCTTTACGGTTTTGCTGCCACAAGCAGTTAGCTAAACGATGCGCTTGAATAGCATGAAACCCTTTTAAGTTTAAAATAACCGTAAGGTAGGTTTCGGCTGCCGGGTCTCTGTCTTTAACGGCTTTAATATCTTCGGCCACATAGGTAAGCATACGGTCGCACTTTACAAACGCTTGGTCAAACAACTCACGTATTGTAAAAGCCGATACAACAGCATCTGCCAACTTATTAGCAACAATAAAGCTTAACGCCGAACCTAAACACTCATGATTTAAAATGCATGAATACACATGACTTGCTAAAAGTGGTTCGCGAGTTACAACTTCATTCGCTTCACTACGAAGCTGTTGCCAAATTTCATGACGCATAATACTACACTGCCTTAAATTGATATAAAAAGAGCCTTTTCCTAAGTTTAACGGATTTAAAGCCTAAGGTGTTAACGCCTTAGTTATTTGTTCTGGTTATTAGGTATAACTAAGAGTAAAAAAATTATATGAGTGCTAAATCACTCACACACAAAGCATCTTTTCCTTTATCCTTTGCTTTATAAAGTAAATCGTCTGCTTCTTTGATTAAATACGCACAGGTAAAGTCACTACTGGGTGTAATAGTAGTGAGGCCTACACTCACTGTAAGGGTTCTGCTTGGTAATGAATGTTTATTTTCAATGTTTAACTGTTTTAATTTTTCTAAAATATCGTTCAATACTAACAAGGCCTGATCTGAGTTCGTATTTCCATACACTAAAACAAATTCTTCACCACCAAAACGGGCACATAAATCACCTGGGCGTTTAGTAAATTCATTAAGTACTTTTGCCACCCTTTTTAAGCATGTATCGCCTTGTTGGTGGCCGTAAGTATCATTGAGTAATTTAAAATCATCTATATCAATAATAGCCAACGAAAGCGGCATACCTAAACGCTGACAACGATTCCATTCTTGCTCTAAAAAGGTATCAAAAAAGCCTCGGTTAGCAATATCAGTTAAGCCATCAATAGCGGCAAGTTTTTGTACTTGTTCTTCAGCCAGTTTACGCTCGGTAATATTTTGATGACTAATAGCGTAATACGCTTTATCTGTATGGCTAAACGACACTACTCGCATCATAAACCAACGTTTCTCATCTTCACTATGGCATGGATATTCTAAATAGAAGTCGTCATTAGCCCCCGAAATAACTGATTTAATGCCGTTAAATGCCTTTAAACCAAAGCTATCTCCTTTTTGCGCAGCTTTTTCACACTCTGCTAAGTAATTTTGCTGCTCCCACATATCACAGCAGGCACAGTCGTTTTGCTCACCAAAGTTTTGCCAGCTTCGGTTTATATAAACTATGTCGCCGTTAGAATTAATAACCACTACTTGGTCGGGCGTGGTATCTAGTACCAACTTAAAAAACGCTTTATCGTCAATCACGAGCTTTCCATTTTAGCTTTGTTGTTAATTAGTATAATCAATAACAATTTTTTAACACAATATTGTTACTTTACTTCACGCTAGTTGCATAATTTATTAATGTGAAGTAATACTCCGTATGACAGCTAAGTAGTCTATAAAAAATATAAAAATTTTACTTTTACATTAAAAATCAGATACTAAAGCAGCATGACAGGGTTACTGTCATATGCCAAACTAGCTACTGGCATACTACTGACGGCGTAAAAAATAAAAACAAACGCTAAATTAGCATCATCAACTCAACAAGGATAACGATGATGAAAAACGATATATTGAATACAAAAAAGCTTGGTTATAAATTTTACTTTCAAGATGGCGACAATCAAATAGCCTGTTTTGGAAGCTACTTTACGGGTAAAGAAGAAGTCTTTGTAAACGATGACCTATTCAGTAAAAAACGAACTATCTACTGTGCAAGCACGCACTCTTTTGCTTTTGAGGGCTCACAGTACCAAGTAAAATTTGACATGCTTAATATACTTACGGGGCGTCTGGAGTGCACTCTTTATAAAAATAGCAGTGTGATAGCCAAACAAGTTCAAAGTAGTCTTTCAGACGATCCTAAAAAGGCAGCATTTTTTCTTGCTGGCTGTACATTAGGTGGGGCGGTGTTTGGCTATACAACGGCAACAATTGTTGAACTATTTGTAGGGAAGCTTTAACGTGCAATTAAATCCTACAACAGTTAAATCGCTTAGAAGTAAGTTAGATTGGACGCAGCAACAGCTCGCAGATGCCTGCGATGTAAGTTTGCGGACCATTCAACGGGTAGAAAAAGAAGGCACCGCTTCTAAAGAAACCACTATGGCGCTTTGCGCGGTACTTGAAGTACGCCAAGGCGAGCTAATTAAACTTGATGAGCCTATAAATAATGACGTTAAAAGTACGCCAACTAAAAGCTTTTTAGCGGGAGTGGTTATTAGCTCCTTAATAAGCTTTGCTCTAGGCGCAGGCTCAGTGCTTTTAGCGACTAACTAATATTACGTTTTAATAGCACTAATTAAATAAAAATGCCCCAGGCTATAAGCACTGGGGCATTTTTTATATGTTAGAAAAAGAGATTAATTACTGAAACACTTTTTCAACAGCCATTACTTCAATGTTGTTAGCTGGAATAGCTAATTTATAATCGGCAATGACTTTATCCTCAGCAACAAGCGCTGCTGGTTTTTCTGTGTTGTAAACCATTGGCGATGTTTGCTCTGACACTAAACGTTTTTTCATGTCTTCGCCGTCACCCGTAATAAACACGTACTGTACGTTATCTGTTTGTAGATTATCTTTAATCACGCGATTAACATCAGCAAGCGTTAGCTTTTCAAGTTTACTTGTCACGTATTTTACAAACGACTCTGTGTTATAAAATTCGCTATCAAGTGCATAACCTAATTGGCGGTTTTGACTTGCGACAAGCTGCGGTACGTAGTTAATTAAAAAGTTACGTGTTGCTTCAAAGTCTTTTTCGGTTAAGCCAGTTTTAATAAGCTTATCCAGCTCAAACAACGCGGTACGTGTTGCAAAGTGTGCATCGTTATTAGAGCGCAGCGGGCGTAACCAAATTTGGAATATTTGCTCAGAGCGTCCTAAGTTTGCATCAGGCTTAGTTTGAAACATGCCACGTGGGAAGTACTCAATGTAGGCGTAATCGCCGTAGTTCATACCACGTGTTTGACGAATTCGCTCATACAGATATGAGTTAGAACTACGGTGCTCACCAAAGTACGAACGCACCAGCCAAAGGGCTGTCCAATCTTCACTACTACGAATAGTATCAATTGGGAAACCAAACGATACCGCAGTAGATTGCGCCGACTTTTCTACAATCGTTGCATGGTGACCTTTAAGCTCTGGCGCATCAGGAATACTTAAACGGCTTTGCTCGCCTTTAGGTAAGGTTGCTAAGTCGCTCATGATTTCTGCTTTAAGCGCTTTTGGCACAGCGCCAATTAAACCCAGTGTTAGTTTAGATTGGGTAAGCTCTGTGTTGTAAAATGCTTTTACATCATCAAGCGTTAATGCTTCTAAATCCGAAATATCCCCGTAATTGTAGCTTTCGTATGGGTGATCTTTGTAAAGTGCGCTGTAAAGCACTTCTTTACCTAGCTCTTCATCGTTAGAGGCTTTTAAGCCCGACTTAATACCGTCGATCATTTCTTTTTTAAGGCGCTTAAAGTCATCATCTCTAAAACCTGGGTTAAGTAATTGATCGCTTACAAGCGCATACCATGTAGCAGCGTTATCTTTATGAATACGCCCTTGGAATGACAGCATTTCTTTATCTATTTGATAACCAAAGCTGCCAGCAAGCGGATAAAGCGCTTTTTGTATGTCTTTGTAACTCGTACTTTGCGAGCCACCTTGAGCAAGCATAGCGGCTGTGAGCGCAGCAACCCCTTTTTTACCTTGCGGGTCTGCAGCAGCCCCTGTATTGAATAGAAAGTTTACATCGATCAGCGGCGAGCTATTCGTTTTATCAAGCACTTTAAATACTGGTGCCTCTGGCGCTTTATCACGCTTAGCTACTAATGCGTTTAAGCTTGTTTCTTGTTCAAACCCTGGCGCTTTATCAAGTGCCGACATAGTTACGGTAGTACGCGCGTCATCTACAAAATACTTATTAGCCACGGCTTTAATATCTTGTGCTGTGATGTTGTCGGCCGATTTATAAAGCTGGTTAATAACCTCTGGGTCGCGCTCAAAATGCATATAACTTGCAAGGGTTGATGCAATCGCTTGCGATGAGTCTAAGCCGTTAATAAAGCTGTATTTAAGGTTAGACTTTAAATCACTTAGTTTTTGCTCATCAACAAGTTCGGTACGTGCTTTTGCGTAAGTGCGGTTAATAGCATCGCGTGCTTTTGCTAAATCATCTTCGTTTTCTACTTTTACAAACACATGCAGTAAGCCAGGATCTTTTGTCTCTGGATTGTAGGTAAACATTTGACTCGCTATTTGTTTATCAACAACTAGCTCTTGGTATAAATCGGAGTTATTAGAAAAATAAAGCTGTGAGATTAAATCAAGTGCGGCTCTGTCCTTTTTAGCAGGCTCCCATGCAGCCCCTTTGTAAGATACAAGCAACCAATGACCAGGCAAACCTTCGTTTTTCTCATGTACATATTTAGGTGCTTGCTGCTTTGGCTCAGCTTTAATATCGGCAACGTAATCGCCTTTTTCCCAACCACCCCAATGCTTTTTAACCATAGCCATTGTGGCTTTAGGGTCAACATCACCCACAATTACAAGCGATACATATTCAGGCTTATAAAACTTATCAAAAAATTCTTTACCGTACGCCATTTGATCTGGCATGGCTTCTATATCTTCAAAAAAGCCCATGGTGGTATGTTTATAAGTGTGCGTATCAAACGCTTCTTCGCGTACTGCGCTCAATAACTTACGAATTGGGCTGGCGTTATTTTTTAAATACTCCCCTTTAACCGTTAGCGCTTCGGTTCTAAATTGCTCTTCGGTGTAGGTTAAGTTTTGAAAAATATCGGCTTCAATTTCAAGTACTTTATCAAGATGCTGCTTTGAAAAGTTTAAATGGTAGTTTGTGTAATCGTTAGTGGTGTAAGCACGGTTATCGACCCCTGCATTTTTAAATATGGCAGTGTATTCCTCTTGCGGAAATTTTTTAGAGCCTTTAAACATCATGTGCTCAAAAAAGTGAGCAAAACCGGTTTTACCTGCTTTTACTTCATTACGTGAGCCAACCGATACCGGAATTTGCAGCGAGACGACATCGGGGTAATCGGTTTTAACAACCATTACACGTAAGCCGTTATCAAGCTCTTCGATTAAGTACTCTTGCGAAAATACACGTTCGTCAGCTTTTGTTGTTTGCTGTTGTTGTGCCGTTTGGGTGTTTTCGCTTTGCTGTGTTGCGCAGCCTGTTAGTGCCAGCGATACCGCTAAGCTTGTTGCTAGTAATTTAAATTTCATTGTTGTCCCTTTTTAAATTGAGCAAATTTGTTATTAGGTTTAATGCTAACTCGCTTAGATTATGCCCCAAAGCCACTAAATATAAGACCCCATCGGCTATTTATAATGTAAACAACTGTGTCAATTCCCTATTTTAAAAACATTTAAGTATGAAAAAAACTCAAGTTGATTGAAAAACTTTCATTAAATAAATCTATCTAGACGTCTAAATGGCTGTTATATTGAATTACATACATTGGACTAAGCTGGAATGAGGATTATGGCTTTATCACTACAAGAAAAAATAGAAGACACCAATCAAGGTGTTTATCTTATTGGTACTACCCCGCCTAAAATTGGTACTGATAAAGCGCAGCTAAAAATCATTGCAGAAAAACTACTTGCTCGCTTACACGAAATTGAATACGACGGCGTGATAATTTACGACATTCAAGATGAAAGTAGCCGTACAGATAAAGCACGCCCATTTCCGTTTAAACAAACTGTAGACCCACGTGAATACAGCCACTTACTACGTAATTTATCTGCTCCAGATGTCATTACTTACAAAAGTGTGGCACAACGTGGTGTAGAGGAGTTTAAAGGCTGGTTGGATGAAACTAAAAACGACTACGATTTAAAAAATGTCGTTTTAGTGGGTAGCCCCTCATCGGTAGGTGATATAAAACTAAGCTTGCCCGATGCCTATAAAACATTGGCAGAGCAAAGTGATGACTTCTTTTTAGGGGGCGTTACCATTGCTGAGCGACATTCAAGTAAGCGAAATGAACACGAGCGCCTTATAGAAAAAACAGCACAAGGTTGTCAGTTTTTTATATCGCAAGCCGTTTACGACGCGCAAGCAACTATAGAGCTAATAACAAGTTACGCGCGTACCTGTAAAGCACAAGGTATTACACCAAAACGGATTATTTTAACGTTTACGCCATGCGGTGGCGATAAAACCTTAGAGTTTATGCAATGGTTGGGGATCTCAGTGCCAGAGGCCACT
The DNA here is from genome assembly GCF_002433295.1 of Pseudoalteromonas sp. UBA6610. Taxonomy (NCBI): domain Bacteria; kingdom Pseudomonadati; phylum Pseudomonadota; class Gammaproteobacteria; order Alteromonadales; family Pseudoalteromonadaceae; genus Pseudoalteromonas; species Pseudoalteromonas sp. UBA6610. Next base: position 9,025 of record NZ_DJHW01000063.1, read on the forward strand.
AAATGGCGCATGCTTGATGCAGACAATACCTTAAGTGAATCTGTACGTATTTGCCGAGAAAATCTCGACCTAATACTCAAAAGTTGTGCGCACCTAGATGTGCCACTGGGCTTAAATATTGAAAGCTTAACAAACCGTAAAGAAGAAATTGACGCATCAATAAACTTATACCGTTTATTAAAAGCCATTATGGAATTAAACCTAGCCGAAAAACAAATCGCTTAAAGCCTAATTACCCCCGTTTATAGCAAGCCTAATGGCTTGCTTTTTTGTTGCTATGTTTAAGTGTATTACTTTTATTATTATGCTTTTTAGCCAATTTGTACGCTTGTTTATTTTTATACATTTGGTGATCGGCCAAATTTAATAACGTATCAAAAGGTTGCTTTTGTTTATTAGTAAAACTTTCGCCTATGCTAAGTGTCAGCGCGCACACGTTGTTTTCTAATAGTGCGTTTTTATACTCAATTTTTATTTTATCAATAATATGGCTAAGCTTACTTCTATCACTAATTTGCATTACTGCTACAAATTCATCGCCGCCTAAACGCCCTACTATATCAGCCTCTCTTAAATGTGTTTTTAAGGTATTTGCTAAGAGGATTAACGCTTGATCGCCTATTTCATGGCCATAAGTGTCGTTTAGTTTTTTAAAGTCGTTTATATCAATAAACAAGCAACACACATCAAAACCTAAACGCAGCGCTAAATTAAGTTTGTGTTGGGCAAGTAAGCTAAGTGCACGGCGATTATAAATATTGGTAAGCGGATCAAGCATGGCTATTTCGCGCATTTGCTCAAAGCTATAAATAAGGGCTAAATCGTCTTCAATTAAATCACGAAGCTGCTCTATTAGCTCAAAATATTCATCGGTATAACTGGTTTTTTTTGAATCTTTTAAACACAAGGTGCCAAATACTTCACCTTCAGGCCAGTGAATTGGCAAGCCAAGGTAGGATTCAACGCCATCTTCAATAACCTCGGGCATGGTATTCCACTGCGTATCGCTGCGGGTATCGCTAACATACAAAGTGTTGTTGTTTTCGGCTACATATTTACAAAATAAGGGAGTTTCGGGAGGGAGTATAGGGTTGGTTTCAAAGTGTGAGCCACCTTCATTAGCTCTAATAACTACACGATAACCTTTACTAGTAGCCTGAACTATATAACCAGAGGGGGCCGAAAAAAGCCCCGTAATAAGATCAATGGTTTTTTGCCATTTATGTAATGATATTTGGCCATCGACACCAGAAAACGCCCATTGATCTGTTTCAAACATAACTATACCTCAGCTATTTAATGGCCTTAGTATAGCCAAATAAATATGTTTAAGGCTACTTTCTGCGGCGTTTACTTGGTGCTCTTTGCCCGGTAATGCGCTTTTTATCGCGATCTTTACGCGCTTTGTTGGTGTTTTTACGGTTATCTTTAGGGGGCTTGTTTAAATCAGGCTCGTAACCTTCTAGCCATTGTGGTGCTAAGCGGGTATCCAGTAGCACTTCAATTTCTTCCAGTAACCACTGCTCGTCAATACTTACCAGCGACATGGCAAGGCCTTGCTCGCCAGCGCGCCCCGTACGGCCAATTCGGTGTACGTAATCTTCTGCTATGTAAGGTAGCTCAAAGTTTATTACGTATTTAAGCGCCGGAATATCTAAACCGCGGGCAGCTACATCGGTGGCAACTAAAACCCGCGTTGTGCCTTCTTTAAAGTTTTGTAATGCACGGTCGCGTGCACCTTGTGATTTATCGCCATGGATAGACTCAGTTTTTAAGCCATCTTTACACATTTCTTTGGCAAGTTTATCGGCCATTTGTTTAGTGCGGGTGAATATAAGCACTTGGCGCCAGTTTTTCATGCCAATCATGTGCGATACAAGCTCACGCTTTCGCTCTTCATCAACTGCGTAAATAACTTGTTCAACCTCTACAGCAGCAGAGTTGCGTTTATCAACTTCAATTAGCTCGGGGTTTTTAAGTAGTTTTTTACTCAGCTCAAACACGCTGTCATCGAATGTGGCTGAGAACAATAAGGTTTGGCGATCGCCTGGAATGTGGCGCAAAATACGTTTTATTTCATCAATAAAGCCCATATCCAGCATACGGTCGGCTTCATCAAATACTAACGAATCAACACTTGAAAGCACCACACTGCCTTTAACAATATGATCAAGTAAACGCCCAGGCGTTGCGACTATCACTTGCGCCGTTTTAAGCGCTTTAATTTGCGGGCCAATACTTGCACCGCCATACGCTAAAGCGCCTTGAATATTTGTGCTTTGGGCGTATTTTTCAAAGCTTGCAAACACTTGCTGAGCAAGCTCACGCGTGGGCGTTAAAATAACCACTCGGGCTATGCCTGGCTCATCTTTTTTTGGTGTATTTAAAAGCTTATGTAGTAGTGGTAATACAAAGGCGGCTGTTTTACCTGTGCCTGTTTGCGCGCTGCCCATTACATCGCTGCCCGCTAATATGTGCGGAATAGTTTTAACCTGAATTGCGGTAGGCGTGGTGTAATTATTTTGCTCAATTGCGGTTAGTAATAACGAATCGAGTTTAAGAGATGAGAACGATGTGGCAGACATAGGCTTAGCTTTAAAATAACAAAGAGCGCTATTGTACGCATATTACGGTACTGCGTAAATTAACCAGCTCAGAAAAGTATTCAGCCTAGCTGCATTCGCTAACCAATAAAAAAGGCGCTAAATAACAATGTATTTAGCGCCCTTTTTATACCAATCCGCTTAATTAAGTGGTCTATTTTGAGGACAGAAAAACGTGTTGATAGCTAGGCAAAAAATTCGCTATTTAGTTGTTCTAAATGAGAATTTTTTAATGCAGATAGCAACACTTTTAGCCCCTAAAAATGATTAAGTATTATTGCGAATTGGTATTATAATTTAATGACGTTAAACCGGTTTTAAGGTGGCTTTGCGCTCATTATAAAATGCGATTAAGTCATCGACCGTTGCTTGGCAGTATTCACGAATACCCGACACCACCATGTGCTTTTCACCAAAACCCACTTTTTCGCCGTTTTCTAGTAAATTAAAGCGCAAGGTAATTTTGCCGCGCTTACCCGTGTACTCAAAACTTGGCTCAGCAAACTCAAGCGTTGGCGTTTGAATATTAATGTTATCAAGGTTAATGATCATCGACTCGTAAATAACCATAGGGCGCGCTGGGTTAATCATTACATTTTGCTTACCCATTAGCGGAATAATTACGTGCGGAAATGCAGCACCAGAAAACTCAACATAATTTTTTATTAAGCTATTAGTAAGTGTTGGGCATTTGCTGGTTTTACCTTCGCGTTTTACCTTTAAAATTACTTTGTCGCCGTTGGTTACATCAAACTCATCATCCCCTTCTGGGAAGTTAAGTTTGGTGTTTTCGTCAACCATACCGGCAAAGGTAAATTCCATTCGCTCACTTATACCGTAGCGGTCTAACACTAAAGAAAAAAGTAAGTCTCCTGGCGCGCAAAACTTTTTGGCATCTTTGTCATGAAGTGGGTTGTAATCATCGGCAACGCACTTTGCGAAACGACACCCTTGCTCACGAGAGATAGAAACATAATCAGCATGCTGCTGAAAGTAAGGACTTAACATAGATTGTTCACTGCTTAAACTGCTTATAACCTGCCCATACTACCAGAAAAAATTTAAAGAGAGGTCGAATCACTTACAAATTCATACAATTAACTTAAGAGTAAATGTTGCACACACCTGTTTTAGTTAGTAATTTAGGTACCAAACTAAATAAGGGACTAATTATTATGTTACGTGTTTTTGCAGTAATAAGCGTACTCACTACTTTGGCTGGATGTTCTAGCGTGACTTTTCATACCGATATAGATAACGATGTTTTATCTGAGGAAATTAGTACGTACGTTAAAAAACGAGATTTACAACAGTTTTATAGCGATCAAGAAGCACACGAAAGTGGCGCCACACTTTTAGGCCGAATTGAAGGCGAAAGCTGCAATGGCGACGGTAGAGGCGACAATAATATAAGCTACAATCGCTTAAAATCAAATGCTATAGATTTACTTAAAGCAGATGCAATGCGCAGAGGCGGTAACGCCTTTACTATAAATTCTTGTAGCGAAATCTCTGTATCGTATTGTGACCTGTCTGTTTTATGCAGCGGACAGGCCTACGACTATTAATAAATTATATATTAAGCGCAAAGCTAAGTAGTACGCGCTTTCCCGACTCAATTTTAGAAACGCTATGCTCGTATTTGTCGGGTCTAAATAAATACACCCGGTTAAACCAATTAATAATGCATTTTGAGCATTTAAAAACCCCACCAGCTTTAGGTTTTACTAGTACAAAATTAAGTTTGTAGTAGCGCCCTTGCTGTACTGGATCTATATGGTTCATCACACTGTGATGTGTAGGGTAAGTAACTAGGTTTATTGAAAAGGCATTACTGCTAAATAAAGCTTTGTTTTTTACAGGTGCAATCATGCTGCCTCCTTTTAATTTACATGCAGCATTGTAGCACTTGCTAAAGCGCCACTGCTTGCGCTAAACAATATCAAAACGCGATGACATATAGCCAAACGGCCTGAAACAAAAAAGCCGAGCTTAATTAATAAGCTCGGCTTTTTATAAAGTACGACTAAAGATTATGCACTTGGGTATGTGCGGTACGCACGCTCAATATTTTTAGCCTGCTTTTTAGAAATGCCTAAATGAGCAAGCGCTACACGTAAACGCGCACGTGATAAGTCTGAGCCTAAAATTTCCATTGCATCAAGTACTGACGTTGAAGACGTTTTACCCGTGATTGCTACAAATATTGGCTCTAAAAAGTCTTTAATTTTAAGCTCGTGGAATGTAGCAACTTCTTTTGCAATGGCAAAAATAGCTGGCTTATCAAAACTACGCAAACCTTCAAGCTGCCATACAAAAAACTGTAGCGCTTGGCGTATTACGTTTTCGTCAGCTTTGCCCGCCGTTAACAGTGCTGGGTCGTAAGTTGGAATGCCGCCTACAAAATGCCCTGCTAAATCAACCATGTCCGAAAGCGTATTAATGCGCGTTTTAGCTTCTGGTAATACTTTAGCTAGCATTTCGCCATTAAACTTCCAATCAACAAAGCGCTGTACAAGCTCTTCGTCTGTTAGGTTTTCGCGGATCCACATGCCGTTTAACCAGCTTAGCTTATCAACATCAAATACTGGGCCACCAAGTGATACACGCTTCATATCGAAGTGTTCAATCATCTCGTTAAGAGTGAATTTTTCACGCTCATCTGGCATTGACCAACCCATACGGCCTAAGTAGTTAAGCACGGCCTCTGGTAGGTAACCCATTTCTTTATAGTAATTAATAGAAGTTGGGTTTTTACGCTTAGAAAGCTTTGATTTATCAGGATTACGCAGTAGTGGTAAATGCCCTAGTACGGGTGCTTCCCAACCTAAATCTTCGTAAAGTTTTAATAGTTTAGGTGCTGAGTTAATCCACTCTTCGCCACGGAAAATATGGCTTATTTGCATGTGGTGGTCATCCACTACGTTTGCTAAAAAGTACGTAGGGAATCCATCGGCTTTTAATAGCACTTGCATGTCTACGTTTTCCCACGGGATCTCAATTTCGTCGCGTAGGTAGTCGTTAAATTTAAAAGTGCCTTCGCTTGGTATTTTCATACGTATAACGTAAGGCTTGCCTGCGGCTAGGTTTGCTTTAATTTCATCTTCGGGGAGGTTTAAGCCACGGCCGTCGTATTTAGGGCGCAGACCTTCTGCCATTTGCTCTTCACGCATTTGGTCAAGCTCTTCGCTGGTTGCAAAACAGTAAAATGCTTTACCTTGCTCAACTAATTGGTGTGCGTATTTTTTGTATAAATCGCTGCGCTCTGATTGACGGTAAGGGCCAAATTCACCACCTACGTCAGGGCCATGATCCCACTCAAGACCTAACCAACGTAAGCTATCCATAATCGCTTGTTCTGACTCTGGCGTGCTACGAACTTGGTCTGTATCTTCAATACGAAGCACAAACTCGCCGCCTTGTTGTTTAGCAAAACAGTAGTTAAATAAAGCAATATAAGCGGTGCCAAGATGCGGGTCACCTGTTGGAGATGGGGCAACACGAGTACGGATTGTCATGATAATGTCTCTTTTAATAAGTGAGATAAAAATTAAGGGGGTCGTTTAAGCCGCTACTTTGTTTAAGTAAGCAATAATATCGTTAGATTCGTATAGCCACTCTACTTGGCCATTTTTTTCTATACGAAGGCATGGCACTTTAATTTTGCCGCCTTGCTCTAACAGCTCTTGACGAAATTGTTGATTATTTTTTGCATCACGCGTTTCTATTTTTAAGCCTTCGCGCTTAATTGCACGGCGTACTTTTACGCAAAACGGGCATGCTTTAAATTGATAAAGTTTAAATTGTGAGGTTTGCTGATCAAGCTGCGCTTGCACATCGCTTGCACGCTTTTTACTGCGAGGAGTAAATACAAAATTAAAGAATAAAATTATACAACCTAAAAACCAACGAACGAATTTCATGTTTTGTGCCTGCCTACAACAATTTAAGGAGCCAGATTTTAGCACAAATTTACAATCAAAAAAGCTCAATACTATTATCGGTGGTCACTTCTTCATTTACCTCAAGCTCGCTATAAGCAGTCACTTTATTACGGCCGCTATTTTTAGAATGATACAGCGCCATATCGGCTTGGTTTACGATACTAGATACAGTATCAATACTTGCCAGCTCTAAAAAGCCAATACTTATTGTAAGCTGCCCAACTTGCGGAAAAGGATACTCAGCAATATTTGAGCGTAAACGGTTAAGTGCTATATGTGCTTGTGCCTCGGTTTTGGTTTGAAATAACACCGCAAACTCTTCGCCACCATACCTAAATACGTAGTCTTCTAGCCTAAAGTTATTTTTTAACAGCCGCGCCACAAGTAAAATAACTTCATCGCCTATTACATGGCCGTAGCTGTCGTTTACACGTTTAAAGTGATCGATATCTGCAATGGCTAAATACCATCGTCGCTTTTCGTTGGTATCATCACGGGGCAATAAAAAGCCTTTGCCTGAGACAATTTCGATCACTTTTTTATCAAAGGTTTGTCTATTTAAAAGCTCGGTTAAAGGGTCTAACCGCGATTTATGTAATAGCCCTAGTTGGTTGGCATAAATATTTAAAATATGCACGGCAAGCATTGTGGTGGTTTGCGCTAACTCTTTTGTGGTTTCTATTAGTAATATGCCAATTACTTTACCAAAGTAATACACCGGCACATACGTAGTTACTACACCTAAGGCACGGCTTACTCTTATTTTGTTTTGGGTTACTTTATTAAGCAGCGCTAAGGCTTCGTTAGACTCTAATACTTCAAGGCGGGTGTGGGTGTTTATAAGCGTAGGCGGTAATTGCGCACTAAAGTGCTTATTAATATAAATAGCAAAATTTTCAACTTCGAGTAGGTCGCCAATAATCTGCACTAATGATGCATCTAAATCACTTTCTTCTTCTTGCTGAGTTAGACTGATTATCCATTCGTGCCCGCAATTGTTTGCCTTCATTAGTTTGCCTAAACTGTTTTAACTTCAATCAGTTTAGACAAAATCATCAACTTTGCTAATTAATTAACCAATACTTTTGAATTAGGTCGCATTGAGCTATGTGGATTAAAGTTTGTTTTAGCTAAGCGTTATTAAATCATAGCGCGAGCTTAGTAACTTAGTGAGCTCAATAACTACTGCGGTATTATTTAATAACTTACATACAGCAGAGCCTAAAACAGCCTATGCTTTGCATTTATGTTTTTGTACAACCAGTTATTCTAAACACAACATAGGCCCTGCCTTGCTTAAATACCTAAATCCAGCCGCTATACTAATAACTAATACGCAACACGCGCTATTTAAAAAACTAAAGCAAAACTAAGTCGTCTCTGTGTAGCACCACAGCGCCACTATCAAAGTCGAGTAGTTCGCCTATTTGCTCTGAGTGAGCACCTTTAATTTTATTTACTTCAACTTGATTAAAACGTGTTAACCCTCGTGCAATAACTTGGTTGTTGGCGTCTATTAAATCTATTAAGTCGCCACGCTCAAAACGGCCAAACGCATTGGTTATGCCTTTTGCCAGCAGGCTTGCCCCTTTGTTTTGTAGCGCCGAAATAGCCCCTTTATCAATCATAATTTGGCCGGTACTTTTAGGCCCTGCCATTAGCCATTTTTTACGGCCATCTTTTGGCGCAGTGAGTTTTAAAAACCGCGTGCCGGGTAATTGCTCACTCATGCATTTTAAAATAACGTTGTTGCCAGCGCCTTTTGCAATAATAACCTCTACCCCTGCGCGCCTTGCTACGTCGGCGGCTTGTAGTTTTGTAGCCATACCGCCGGTGCCTAAACTTGTACCGCTACCACCAGCCAGTTGGCGTAACTCATCGTTTATATGAGTGACTTCGTCAATCAGTTTTGCGTCGGTATTTGTGCGCGGATCGCTGGTAAATAAACCTTCTTGATCGGTAAGCAGTAATAGCTTGTTGGCATTAGCCAAAATAGCCACCAGCGCTGATAAATTATCGTTATCGCCTACTTTTATTTCGGCGGTTGCTACTGCGTCATTTTCATTAATAATAGGCACCACATCGTGGCTTAATAACGCATTTAAGGTGTCGCGCGCATTTAAATAGCGTTCGCGGTCATCTACGTCTGCACGGGTAAGCAGCATTTGCCCTACGTTTATGCCATACAAGGCAAATAAGCTTTGCCAAATATGTATAAGTTGACCTTGCCCAACGGCTGCCAACATTTGTTTATCTATTAGGCCGCGGCCACAGGGTTTAATAAGTTGTTCGCGACCCGCAGCAACCGCGCCACTTGATACTAATATAACTTGGTGGCCTTGCTTTTTAAGTTCGCTACATTGGCGAACCAGCTCAACCATATGGGCTTTATCTAACTTATCGGTGCCGCCGGTTAGTACACTTGTACCAAGCTTAACAACAATTACCTGTTCCCTACGCATTATTATTTACTATTAAAATGAAAGATAAATAAACTTATACCAGCTCGGTATTTTTGAACAAGTTAAAATTATTCATGCTAGGATCGGCGTTAATTTAATTTGATAAAATTTCATTTATGCCAGCCAGTTTATGCCTAATTATTGCCACCTTTTTATGGGGTAGCTCCTTTATTGCACTTAAGTATGCTATTGCCGTTTACGACCCTGCATTAGTTATATTTTTACGCATGCTAACCACCTTAGTTTTATCGCTGTGTTTATGGCGTTATGTAATTAGGTTTGAGTATTTAAAAGGCGATTGGAAGTACTTATTAGGTATGTCGCTCGCAGAGCCATGCTTGTACTTTTTATTTGAAGGCCACGCAATGGAATACACCTCGGCCTCTCAGGCGGGAGTTATTGTTTCGTGTTTGCCTATTATTGTGGCATTGATGGCGTTTTTTATGCTTAAAGAGTATATAAGTAAAGCCATTGTGATTGGGTTTACCCTGTGTATTGGCGGCAGTATTTTACTTACTTTGCTTTCACCAAATACCGATCAGGCCCCTAATCCATTATTGGGTAACTTTTTAGAGCTTATGGCCATGATATGCGCGGCGTTTTACACCATTAGCATTAAGCACTTAGCCAATCGCTACTCGCCGTTAACGCTAATTGCTTTACAAGGCATAAGCGGCAGTGTGTTTTTTGCACCGTTTTTATTTTTTATCGACTTACCAAGCGAAAACCAGCATGACCTAACCGCCCTTATGAGCATTTTGTATTTAGGCTCGTTTGTCACCTTAGGTGGCTATGGTATGTATAACTATGCAATTGGCAAAGTGTCGGTATTAACGGCTGCAGCTTATTCAAATTTAATTCCTATTTTTACGCTTATTTTATCGGCCATTATTTTGGGTGAGGTACTCGATTTTTGGCAATGGGTGAGTATATTTGTTGTTTTTGCAGGGGTGATGATAAGCCAACGACATCAAGAGCTGGTGGTAGATATACCGCTTAATGAAGCTGGCGATGACCCTATCAACTCGGCCGATACAAGCCATCTTAAATCAGTACCCGATGCCAGCGAGTCAAAAGGGTAGCAGGTTAATAAATAAAGGCCTGGGGTTTGTAAAAACGCCTGCTGGGATTGATGAATAACCTCAATCCCCTTCACTTTATAATGCTGTATTACGCCGCTTTGCAGCTGCAGCGTAAACGTTTCACCCACTTTGGTGTGTTTTAAAAATGCAAAGTGGGTATCGTTGTGACCCGCTATTAACGCACCGCCATGTTTATCTCCAAGCTTTGCCCCTGGTAAAAAGTGGCTTGGTGCAAATGCTAAATTACGACCACTTGCCCCAGCTAAAACGCTAAGCACTTTATTATACTTAGGCCAGTTAAGCTGCGCGGTTACAAAGCTGTCGGCGTAAAACCACGGTTTAACACGAGCGTGTGGCGTAATAAGCGCCTCTTGCCAGGCCTGCTCTATTAATACTTGGGCAAGCCATGCCTTGGCTTGCATATAAGCACCATGAGAAAACAGCCCCAGCCCGGCGATTAATAAGCCCGCACTTAGCCACTTTTTCATTTAAGCCCTCGGTTTATTTTAAACGCGCCATAGCCAAGTAATAAAATACAGCCCAGCAATATGTACAGTCGGCTTTGCCCATCGGTTTGTGGTAAACGCATAGCCAGTCCTTGTGGCGCTGCGTTCTTAGCCAGTGCAGTTTGCTTTGCAGGCTCGTTAATTTGAGTGTGCTCAATAGCTATAAAAGCAGTAAACGGGCTCAGTAGTTGATGTGTGAGTGCAAGCCCCTGCACCTCATTTTTAACTGACTGTCGGTCATTATACAAAAGCAACGATTTAATTTTTTGGCGCGCCCACAGCTTATCAATCCCTTTTGCGTTGGCGCTATTTTGTGCGCTTAGTTTTATATTTAAAGGGCCTTGAGCGGTTTGCCCACTAAGCGTAATTTGATTCGTATCATTTAGTTTTATAGCCACCATTATTGGCTCGCCAAAATATAAATCGGGCAAAGGAGATGGCCAAAAATCTAAACTATGAGTGCTTTCATCGCGAAGTGCTAAATTAGTGATAGCGGGATGAGCAAGCTTATCAAATAACTGCTGCATTTTAGGCTGCACCTCATTTGTGCTGCCAATAAACGTAAATGACCCTTTACCTATATCAGCTGCGCGGCGCATAAAAAAGCTATTGGGTGCACTGCCAATGCCTACAGTAAATAATCGGCTATCACCCAGTTTACGCTGAATATTTTTAAATAAGGCATCTTCGTTACTTACACTGCCATCCGTTAAAAACACCACTTGGCGTACAAAGCCTTCAAAGCTGTTGCCATCAAGTACCGCATCAAGCGCACCTTGTATTTCGGTACCACCGTCGGCCTCTAGGCTATATATAAAGCGCTCAGCGCGGCGTAAGTTAAAGTCACTAGCAATAAGGGGTTTATCGCTCATGGGGGTAACCACGTTATCAAAGCCAATAATGTTAAAGCTGTCGTCGCTATCAAGCAAAGACAGCGCATAAAACAGGGCCTTTTTAGCTTGCTCCATAGATTGCCCGTGCATAGAGCCTGAGGTATCTACAACAAACACCATTTCGCGAGGTAGGCGCTGCGTTTGTGTAAAGTGATCTGCTGGCGGCATTAGCATAGCAAGCCCGTACCGGTCGCCGTTTTCAAACTGCTGGGTAAAAAATGCTGCTTGTGCGCTTTCTTTTTGCAGCGGTTTAAACTCAAGTACAAAGTCGCGATTAGCCCCCGTTTGCTCATTTAAAGCAACCGTATATTGCCCAAAGGCCAGGTTTTGTACTTCAACATGATGAAATTTAGACGTTATATCTACAAGCTCTAAGCCTACATCTATATCAATATTTAAACTAAATTGGCTGCTTGGCGCTTCGCTGTGCTGCGTTTTGCTATACACAGGGCTTAACCACCCCTGAGGAGCATGGGTTAGGCTAGTTTGCTCAGCTTCAATATTTGCGCTTATTGTGTGATAGCGCGGCGTAATGGTACTTGGGAAGCGAATAGCAAATGTGCCATTGCTGTAATCAATGATCTCTTGGTATTCAAGCTCTATCACAATTTGCTCGCCAGGGCCTATATTTGCCACGTTAGTAATAAACATATTAGCGCGCTGCTGGCGTACAAGTGCGGCTTGCTTGCCAGCATTTTTAGCTGCCTGATACTTTTTTTCGGCCTCTACTTTTTTATCTATTTGGCCTTTTATGACTCGCTCACCTATGCGCATCGTCATCGCATGCACGGCGCTTTCATCAGGTAGCGGAAACACATAACGCGCATTTACCGCAAACGGATTTTCGTTTTGATAAGTTTGCTTAACAACCACGTGATTTATCAGCCCGGTTAGGGTCATGTTAGCATCGCTTTTTAATATAATTGCCGGCGCGACAGATGCGCCGCTGCTGTCAAAAAGTTCAAGCTTGGGCGATTGTGCACGGCTATTAAAACTAACCATAAGCACAGCCACTAAGAAAATAAAAATGCTTACTTTAGTAAGCATTTTGGTTGGGTTACTCAACATAAAATCACTCCATCGAACGCTTAACTTTACTCAAATAAAAGTGGCTTTAGTTACTTGCCGTTTGGCCATTTACTGGGTTTATTGAGCGGGTAGTAAGTGTTACGCGTCGATCAAAAAAGTTATCTTCTACGGTATTGCTGCGCGCTAATGTTTGTTGCTCGCCAAATGCCTGCGCACTTAAACGTGTATGGCTAATGCCGTGCTTTATAAGGTAACTTTGCACTGCGTTTACACGTTTTTTAGACAATAAAAGATTCGCTTGCTCATCACCGCGCTGATCGGCAAAGCCACTTAAATCTAATGCTAGTTGCGGCTGATTTTTTAACAGCACCACAAGCTGGTCTAACTGCGTAGCAAAGTGCGGGGCAATAGCACTTGAGCCTGTTTTAAATTGTACTGTCATGGCAAGTAAGTTATTTATTTGTGATTGTGTTAACTGCTCATTTTGATTAGTCAGTACATCTAACTGCTGCTCTAGCCTATTGTTTTGATTAAGTACCTGTTGGTAGTCACTGGTTTTTTGCTGCATCACTGTTATTGCTCTCTGCTGCTGGGCAATTTTGTCATCAGCTACTTTTGAATCACCAATTAAGCCCCCGGCAAATGCGCCAATAAAAGCACCAATTGGCCCACCAACGACACCACCAATAATGGCGCCAGTACCTAAGCCGATGGCGGTTTCTTTATGTGCTTCTTTAGAAGGGGTGTTAGCGGCTGCTGCAAATGCAGGTGTACACACTGTGGCTACTAGCGTTAATGCGATTAATGTCTTCTTCATAATGTAATCCTTAAACTTGTTTTAATTTGTGATGTTTTGTTTTGATGGTTGTATTAAAACAGCTGCAAGTGGCAACAAAGGGGAGCAAAAGTGGCAAACCGCTGAGCAATTGTGGCAAAAAAATGGCAATTGCCTTTTTAAGCGTACATAACTGAAAAACTTCGATATAGTGCGTTTTAAAATAAATAAGGGTGAGTAGAATGAAAAAAATAGCCATCATTGAAGATGAAACCGCCATCCGCGAAAACTATATTGAAATGCTTAGCGCCCAAGGTTACCAGGTAAGTGGTTTTGCTGATCGCGTCAGCGCAGAGATTGCATTTAAAGATGCCCTACCCGATTTAGCCATTGTTGATATTGGTTTAGGCCACGAAATAGACGGCGGTTTTTTGCTTTGCCAAACCTTGCGTACGCTTTCTAAAACACTGCCTATTATTTTTTTAACCGCCCGCGATAGTGAAATAGATACTGTGTGTGGCCTGCGTATGGGCGCCGATGACTACCTAACAAAAGATATTAGCTTAGCCCACTTGGCTGCCAGAATAGGCGCGCTATTTAGACGCATGGAAGCGCTTGAGCAACCCGCCGATGCCAATGCATTAATTACACGCGGCCAGTTAACGCTCGACACCCAGCGCATGCAAGTATTTTGGCAGCAGCAATTGGTTGATTTAACCGTGACCGAATTTTGGATGTTGCACTCACTTGCGCAGCGCCCAGGCCATGTAAAAAGCCGTAACGATTTAATGAGCGATGCAAAAATTTACGTAGACGACAGCACTATCACCTCGCATGTAAAACGCATTCGTAAAAAGTTTATCGCCCTTGATAACAACTTTGACTGCATAGATACGGTGTACGGCATGGGCTACAGGTGGGAACAACGCTAATGTTACGATTTGGCCTGCGCAGTAAATTTATATTACTGTCGTGTTTTTTGTTTTTACTGCCTTGGCTTGGCTACGAGTACGTGTGGGAAATGGAAAAGTTTTTACGCCAAGGCCAAGAAAAAACCCTCGTAGGCACTACACGGGCGCTCGCCACCGCCCTGCATGAGCGCCCAGCCCTTTTTGATGAGCAAACCAACTTTTTAGACCAGGTAGTAAAAGGGCGCGACTTATATGCGTACAATCTTAAAAACGCTATTCAACTCGATGGCAAACTGAGCGACTGGCAAAGCTATCAACCACTCTTTTGGCATTACGATAAACGCTATTTACAAAAAGCAGACAAGGAACATAAAGCTGAGGATTTATCGTTTGATCATATGGTTGGCAAGTTTGATAACTATTTATATGCCGTGTTTAAAGTAACTGACGATCACCTTGTATATCGTGCTAAAAATAGTTTAAGCATTACTAATAACGACCATTTAATAATTGGCCTAAAAAGCCCAGACGGAGATTTTAATACGTACATTATTGCCCCACGCCAAGATGGCTGGGTAAATGCGTTTGATGCTAATACCAAAACTCCGTTTACAAAAATTCAGGGCTATTTTATACGCACTGAATCGGGATATAACGTAGAGTTGCGCTTTCCTATAAATATGCTTGGTAACAAGCTAGGCTTTGCCGTGGTCGATATTGACACAAAAAAAGCGCCGCTCGATTTTAAAACAATGTCGACCTCTAATTTAAATAACCCAAGCGATTTAGGCTCGGTATTGGTGCCCTCACCAGAAATTAACCGAATTTTAAAAGGTATGGGTCACAGTGGTAGCCGTATTTGGGTGGTTGATAATCATCATCGCGTATTAGCGCAGTCGGGCACAATTCAAAATGCCGATGGCGTATGGGCCGACGGCCTTAAAAACCAGCCGCCTAAAAATGCCTGGCAACGCTTTGAGCAAACGTATTTGCACCCGCTTTATTATAAAATTTTAACTCGCCCCGAAAACGAATTTTTAGATACCCTGCACGATGTTGCCTCAATGCAGGGCACGCATTTAGCTAAGGCACTAAAGGGGCAACCAGCGTCGTCTTGGCGGTTAACCCCCGACAGTAAAGCCGTTATTTTATCGGCGGCATACCCTATTTGGATAGAAGATAAAGTGATTGGCGCAGTAATCGCCGAGGAAACCACTAACGGTGTACGCACCCTGCGTAATAAATCGCTGGAAAAGCTTTTTAACGTTATTTTAGCGGTGATGCTAATTGGCACCGTTACGTTGTTCTTTTTTGCCTCGCGTATTTCGAGCCGCATTAGGCGACTGCGCGACACCGCAGAGCAAGCCATTGATGCCCAAGGGCGCATTACCGGCAGTATTAACTACAGCGACTCAAACGATGAAATTGGCGACCTTTCACGAAGTTTTGCCAATATTGTTGGCCGCTTAGGCGGGTACACGAATTATTTAGAAAATATGTCATCGCGGTTATCTCATGAGCTACGTACACCGGTGGCTGTGGTTCGCTCTTCTTTAGAAAACCTACAAAGCTTGGAGCAAAATGACCTTAGCCAAAAATACCTAGAGCGAGCAAGTGAAGGGGTAGAGCGCTTAGGTAAAATAATAACCACCATGAGCGAAGCCACGCGCCTTGAACAAAGCATTCAAAGCAACGAGAGCGAGCCGTTTGATTTACAAAAAGTAATTAATGGCTGTATGCAAGGCTACCAGCTTACTTACCCAGAGCAGTTATTTGAGCTTGATGTATGCCAAAGCGCTTTACCTATGCAAGGTGCCCCCGAATTTATAGCTCAGCTACTTGATAAGCTTATTAATAATGCGCTGGAATTTAGTGAAGCAAATACGGCTATTAATGTAGGTCTTAAGCAGAGCGAAAATAAAGCAATATTAACAGTGAGTAATACAGGCCCCGCCCTGCCTGAAGGGCTAACTGAGCATATTTTTGATTCTATGGTGTCGGTACGTAGCCAGCAGATGCAGCAACAACCGCACTTAGGTTTAGGGCTTTATATTGTAAGGCTGGTGTGTGACTACCATAAAGGCAGTGTCACTGCGCAAAACAACGAGTGCGGTAATGGCGTGGTGTTTAAAGTAACCCTGCCTTTACAAAGCTAGGCTGTGCATAAAGTGGCGCCCTGCTGAGCCGCCCTTATTTTTTGCACATCGATTACAATTTACTACAACTTAAAATGTAACTATTCACTTTTAATTCAGTCAAACGGCCATACCCTGAACGCTAATTAAGGAGAATAGATCATGAACAACCCACTTGAGCGTGAAGAGATCGAATTTATTTTTGATCTATACAGGCCCCAAGAGCAAGCACCTAGCTTACCTTCAGAGCCTGCCACCTCTACATATAAAAACTTACGACAGCCAGAACAAGTTAAAAACGAAGGCGTGTCAGAATACCTCAGCTAGGGTATTGCCTATTGCGTTGCTTGCTCGTTTTGTAAAAACGCTTTAATGCAGTTTATTTCTGCCAGTTTTACCTCTTCGCTTATTTCTGGGCCTTTTTTGCCATTTTTAAGTGCTGTTTGCACTACCTGCTTTTTATCCATTTTTTGTAGTTCATTAAAAATTGCACGCAGCTTAGCCCCTTGCGGATAGGGCTTATTTACAAGTGTTTCTCCGCGCCCTTGCGCATCACATTGGCATGCTTGGGTAAACGCAATAAATCGCTCTGGGTGCACTAAAGCATTTAAATTAGTAACAATTAATTTATGAATCGTTTGTGGCCTTAATTGCTCAAGCGTATGACATAAGGTGTGATTATCGCTGGTGAGTACGCCAATATCACGAAAACGATTAGGCACTTTTAAACGCTCACAAAACTTTTCTACTACGGCTACCCCTTCGCGTTCATGGCCGCGTAAATTACCGCGTTTTTTAAAGCTCAGTGCCTTACCAAAATCATGAGTGAGTGCCGCAAACCGTGTTTCTAAATTAAAGTTTAAATCGGCAGCGCGCCTAAGTACCAACATAGTATGAACAAACACATCGCCTTCAGGGTGGTGGTTTGCAGGTTGCGGCACCCCTTGCATACTCTCTATCTCAGGGAAAATACCTAAGCCATGTAATGCTTGAAAATACAGTTCAGGGTGTTTTTCACCCAGCGCTTTTTCGGTTTCAAGCCATACACGTTCGGGCACTAAATGATTAAGCTCACCTTTGTTTTTAAGCTCGCGCATTAATGCATAAGTACTTGGGTGAATACGCCATTCGCTTCCGTAGCGTGCTAAAAAACGCGCTATGCGTAATACCCTTACCGGGTCCTCTACAAAGGCTTCTGTGGTGTGGCGCAGTATTTTATTGTGTAAATCGCTTTGGCCATTGAAAGGGTCAATAACGGTACCGTTTTCATCAAGTGCCATTGAGTTTATGGTTAAATCGCGCCGTGCTAAATCTTCTTCAAGGGTGACATTAGGGCTGGCATCTACCACAAAGCCGGTATAGCCTTTACCGCTTTTTCGCTCGGTGCGACCCAAGGCGTATTCTTCTTTTGTTTTTGGGTGTAAATAAACCGGAAAATCACTTCCTATAGGCACAAAACCAAGCGACTCCATAGTTTGGGGTGTTTCGCCTATAACAACATAGTCGTTATCTTTTGATGCTATATTAAGTAGCTGGTCGCGTACCGCGCCACCAACAAGGTAAACTTGCTTAAGGTTGTGTTTCACTGTTTATCCTAATCACACTGGGTGGTTATTTGATGTCGATCATACCATTAAAATAGCCATAGTTTGCCAAGCTTAAATAAGCTCATTACAATAGCGCTTTATTTTAAGCCACAGCCTTATACTCAATGAAAAATCATTCATCAAAAAAAGAACTTATGCTACTGCCTATATTACTTGTGGTTATTGTAATGTGCGTGGCGGGTCACTTTTTACTACAGGCTAACTTTCAAGATAGCAACATGGTTGAATACATGTTGGCAGCGCTACCCTTTGCAATGTTTGGCCTAGTTATTGTGGCATTTAAAATGGCAGCTAAAAGCGAAGCCAATGAGCAAAGCGAGCAAGACTCTTAATTTTACTGTTAAAGAATATAATACCCAAACCAATCTGGTTTTATTGGTTGAGCATGCCCACTTGGCGTAAGCTTAATATTTAATTGGCTGTCGAGCAGGTCTATAGCAAAGCAGTCATCTACATCATGTAAATCATCTTTATGAATATGGCTAAGGCCTGCAAGCAAATCGCTTTTAGCGCGCTGCTTGGCCTCTGCTGCGCTACTGGCAACATACAATGCAAAGTCGTGTTGCTCAGCCATAGAGTCGCTTCTGTAAGCGCCTAAATTAACAAAATACAGCTGCTTATTTTGCTCAACGTAGGTATCAACGACTTCTACTTTATAACCGTCGATATGGTTAATTGCCATGTAGCTGTCCATATGCACATTGTTTTTATCGCCCACCCATTGGCTTTTTAGCTTTGAATAAGTTTGCTCAATGCTTTGCCCTACGACAAAGCGAATATCGTGCATTTCTATGTGGCAGCCTTGAATTCGCCCGCCCAGATACACCATAAATAACTGCATTTAATAACCTTACTCTTAAATTACACTAAATTATCGACATCAATATTGTGTTTTTTTATTAACTTATAAAAATCCGAACGATTACGTTTGGCAAGCTTTGCGCCTTCGGCTACGTTACCGCCGGCCATTTTGAGGGTGTTTATTACATAATCGCGCTCAAACTCTTTTTTGGCATCATTTAGAGAAAGCGGCTCTGCACTGGCCTCGTTTGAGTTAAGTGCGTTTAACACTAAGTGTGCAGAAATTACCTCACTGGCGCTCAATGCGACCACTTGCTCTACAACATTTTGTAGCTGGCGAATATTCCCAGGCCAGTCGTAACGTACTAGTGCATGCATGGCATCGTTTGCAAAGCGCTTTTCTTTTTGGTTCATACGTTTAGCAATACTTGCGCTAAAGTGCTGAGCGAGCAGGCTTATGTCTTCTCGGCGCTCACACAGCGGCGGTAATTTTAAATTAACAACATTTAGGCGGTAGTATAAATCTTCCCTAAATTGTTGATTGCTAATCGCATCGGGTAAATTTTTGTGAGTGGCCGATACAATGCGCACATCAATAGGAATTTCTTCTTGAAAGCCCACCGGGCGAATGGTTTTTTCTTGCAGTACACGCAGTAACTTAACTTGTAAATTAAGCGGCATATCGCCAATTTCATCTAAAAATAAGGTGCCGCCTTGAGCTTGCTGAAATAAACCTTGGTGATCTTTCACCGCCCCTGTAAATGCGCCTTTTTTATGGCCAAATAATTCTGACTCTAAAAGCTCCCCAGGCACTGCGCCACAGTTAATAGCCACAAAAGGCCCTTCACTTACATGGCTGTGTTGATGAATCGCCTGAGCCAGCAGCTCCTTACCTGTGCCGCTGGCGCCAGAAATAAGTACATTTACTTGGGTTGGCCCCAGTAACTTTACTTGCTCAAGGAGGTGCAACATAGCGCCACTGCGCGTTACTATATTGCTTTTTTGGGGCGATTCTTCTTCGTTTACGCCATGTATTTCAATGGCTTTGGCTAAGCTGTCAAACAGCTCGTCTTTATCTACCGGTTTTGTAATAAACGCAAAAATACCTTGTTTTGTCGCCTCCACCGCATCGGGTATAGAGCCATGCGCAGTCATCATTATAACCGGCAGTGCTGGGTAGCGGCTTTGTAATTGGCGATGTAAGGCCATACCGTCCATTTCGTCCATACGCAGGTCTGTTATAACTGCATCAAACACTTGGTTTTTAAGAATTTGTAATGCAAGTATGCCGCTTTCACAGGTTGTTACGTCATACCCTTTAGACTCGATTCTTAGCGCGAGTAATTTAAGTAAACTTGCATCGTCATCAACGAGTAATACTTTTGCACCTTGTGGTGTGTGTGTTGCCATAATTACTGCTCCTTAGTGTCTTCGCGTAGTAATAGCTGCTGCTCTATGGTGGCTAAAGACGATAACGTTTGCTGCATTTTGTCATTTAACGCCTGTTGCTCTTTTAGGGCATTTATTTGCCGAGTAACATGCTGCTTTTGAAGCCATAAATATTGTTTTATTGGCTCAGGCCAAAAGTAGGCTAAATCGAGTTTTTGTAATCGTGTCATTACCTCCTCTGGTGCACGTGAGGTGTTAACACACATGAATTTAAAAAAACGTTTTAGCTCTTTTTCACCTAAATAAGTATGTAGGCTTGGCTTTACTTTAAAACCGCCACATTGATTAGCATGCCATGCAACAACACGTTCTGCACTGGGGTAAACGGGGTCACTTTTAGGGCGCTTTTTAGGATTTGGCATCGTATTTTTTGCAGGCTCAACCTCCTGCGACACTGCTGCTGTTTGTGTGTTATTTGTTTCACACCCAGCTAAAACAACCGTACTACTGAGCACACATAAAATAGCTATTAAACGCGTACGCATGCTATAAAACTCCTTGATTAGTTAAAGGTATTTTTATTGTAAATAAGCAGCCTTGGGGCTGGTTATGCTCAACACTAAGCTGGCCTTGCAGTTGCTCAACCGACTCTTTTACTATGGTTAAACCTAAGCCACTGCCTTGCAGCGTAACATCTTTATTATGCTTGCCTTGGTAAAATGCGCTGAATATCTGAGTTTTTTCTTGCTCTTTAATACCACAGCCTTCGTCGCGCACTTGCATTATTAATAGCTTTTGCTCAACTGCTAAGGTTACATCAACACTTTGCCCTGTATTTGAAAATTTTAATGCATTAGAAATGAGCTGAATGAGGGTCATTTCTATCAGCTCTGCGGGTAATGCAAGTGGCTGTTTTGTTATGCTGTTGTGCCAATTTAAGCGTTGCTGCTTAGCCGTTAAGCGGTGCTCAAAATGGCTGTTTATTTTATTTATTAAATTGCCAAATTCGACTTCGCTAACGCTGTCTTTACTGGTTCTGATAGCGTTATAACTAAGTAGGCTGTCAATCATAGTGCGCAAACGCACCATAGATTGGCTAATAAGCTCAAGCACAGCTTGCTGCTCTTTTGTAATGGGGCCGACTATTTCATCGCTAAGTAAATCGGTGCCCTCGACCATTGAAGCCAACGGCGTTTTAAGCTCGTGGGTTACATGGCGTAAAAAGGTATCTTTTTGTTGCTCAAGCATATGTAGCTGCTCTTGCACCCATTGTAGTTTTTCGCCTAATTCCACCAGCTCACTTGAGCCTTGCACTGCAATTTTTTGCTGCCAGTGGCCTTGTCCTAGTTTATCTATTACCGACGTAAGCCCTTTTAAACGTTTACTTATGCGCCATAAAAAGCCCCCGCCCACTAGTAAAGTAAGCGGAATAAGCGCCACTAACCAGTTGATAAACGAGCTTTGTAAAGTACTTAATTCACTTTGGTTGTTTTGAATTTGTGCTGCATTCGTATCGCGCAACCACACCGTAAGCTCAGCCACTAAATCGCTAATAGGCACAAACAATGCAGCATCTTGTTGGTTGTTTTCAATTAAAGCTTGATGAGTACTACGCAATGTTGTTGCTAAGCGACGCCACTGCATAGTGTATTGCTGTGTGGCACTGGCTTGGCTGAGCGTGTCGATTGTTTGTAAGGAGGATTGCCATTTTTCGTTTATTAACGTGTCGAGCGACTCGCTTTTTAACACCCAGTTTTGTCGCGTTGCCCGCTCTAGGCTATTAAGCTCTTGCTTTAAAAAATTAAACGACTTAGTAACTTGGTAATTATTACTGACAATAAGCTGAGTAACTGCGAGCTGTTTGTTTAACGCATTTAAAAAAACAATAACCACCAAACTAAGCGGCAGTAACGACAGCAGCATACTAATTATAAACTGACCTATTAAGTTAGGCCGCCAATTAAGCATTGCACGATACTTTTTAGCCAACGTTACAGGCATTATCATTTCCTTTTATTATTTTAAGCGCCCTATTTTAGTTACTTACCTTATACTCTCGCTGAATCAACTTCTATATTTAACCCAATATATGCACTTGTTGCTATTTAGCAACACACTAAGCTATTGATAACTATATTAACGACTAATAGTACGTTCCGCCTGTTGCAAAAATAACACACATTTAAGTAAAAAATTCCGACCAGCGCCCCTAAAATAATATAAACCATTGATTTTAAACACTTATTTAAATTGGCACCATTTTTGTAATAGTGTGTGCAACTTTAATCAATAAGGAAATTAAATGAACAACCGCTTTTTAGTAATTTTACCCATGCTGGCTTTTGGGTTTATGGGCACAGATGCAATAGCTATGGACGTTCAAGCTACTTTTAATGAGCTAGATAAAGACAGTAACGGCACACTTAGCGAATCAGAAGCGGGTGAAGATGCCGTACTACACGAAAACTTTTCACAAATAGACACTAACCAAGATGGCCAGTTGTCGCTAAGTGAATTCAAAAAGTTTATTCAGTAAATTCATTTAATTAGGGAACATGATTATGAAACAACTTATCGCAGCATTTGCATTAATGTTTTTAGCCATTAGCGCCACGGCTTTAGCCTCTTCTGTCAACATTCGCTTTGCTCATTTAGACAAAGATATGGATGGATCAGTATCGCTTGCAGAAGCCAAACAAGATAAAGAAGTAATGAGACAATTTGCCGATTTAGACGAAAACCAAGACAAGAAAATTTCTAAAGAAGAGTTTCAAAATTTTAAACCTTAATTGTGATTAAGCGCTTTAATAACAAACTCAATAGTAACGATGTTTAAATCTTTTTCTCTGGCTAGAAATTTTAATCAGTTAGCGCTAAACAGGCTGCTTAAAATAGATTTATTATCCACAGCTGAAGTTAATTAAGTTTTACTTAAGCTTTTACCTAGTAAGGTAGGTTTCAAAAGCATTTGCCATAATCCCTGAGGGAATGTGTAAACGGATTTAATGTTGGGAAGTTAAATTATGGCAAGTGCTTTTTTTATTAATCTACAAACACTGTATGTTGGAAGGAAAACCATGAAGTGTGTTTTTTTTAGTGTTATCGCTATTACCATGATCAGCTTTAATGCTGTTGCGTTAGATGTTAAACAACGTTTTGATCACCTTGATGCCAATAAAAGCGGCTTCTTAACAGAAGACGAATTAGAGCCACAGCCTCAGCTACTCAGCACCTTTACTCGCTGGGATAAAAACCAAGACAAACAAATCTCGCTTCTTGAGTTTAAAGACTATTTAACCAATAACCTTTACTGAGTATAAGTATGAAGACCGTAAGCTATTTAGCGCTTGTTGCGCTGGGCCTTTTTAGCGATGTAAGCCTTGGCCAAAGTACAGAAGTTGCCGATAAATTTGAAAAGTTTGACCGTAACCACGATGGCTTTTTAACCCGTTCAGAAACCGCCATTGACCCCGCCCTTTGGTCGCGTTTTTCAAGTTATGATAAAGATAAAGACGGCAGACTTACCCTTTCGGAATATGGCATATACGCCAGTAAGTAACTCTTTTTTATAAGCGTAAGCGCTAAATTTTTAACAGCCCTTACGCTTTTAAGCTATCTACCTCAACATATTGGTATTCTAAAAGTGAGTTTGCTAGTGTTATTTTACTAACAATAAAAAATAACCAACTTATGCAACTCAAAAAACTATTTAACCCACTACTGCTTGCCGGCTTATTTGTAAGCAGCACTGCGATTGCGCAAACGCAGGTCATTTACAACGCTAATGGTTACACTCCCTTATACCAAGGTGGTATTCAAACGTTTTCTACTTTAGTGATTAAAAACGGTAAAGTTGTTAAAACTGGAGATGATACGCTTAAAAACACTTTTCCTGATGCCACACTTATTGATGCCAAAGGTAATACGTTACTGCCAGGGTTGATTGACGCTCACGGGCATGTAATTGGCCTTGGCGATAACTTATCGCAACTTGATGTACGCGGCGCTAAATCGGTCGCTGAAATAACCACAAAGTTAGAGCAATTTGCGAAAAATAAACAAGGCTGGATATTAGGGCGAGGCTGGAACCAAGAGCTGTGGAGCGACACGCGCTTTCCTACCGCCAAAGACTTAGACAAAGTAGTCAATGACCGTCCAGTGGTACTTTCGCGCGTTGACAGCCATGCAATTTGGGTTAACAGCAAAGCCTTAGAGCTGGCCGGTATTACCGCAGCAACTCAAGCCCCTGACGGCGGCGAAATTATTAAAGATGAATTTGGGAATCCAACTGGTATTTTTGTTGATAAGGCCGAGTCGTTAATTACCCAGCATATGAGCGCCCCTTCAAAACAAGCTATAAGCGACTCGTTAGATGCCGCAGGCGCGCACTTATTAAGCTTAGGCATTACCTCTACTCACGATGCCGGTATCGATAAAACCACCTGGGAAGTTTACAAAGAGCGCAGCGAGCAAGGTAATTTGCCACTAAGAATAGTCGCCATGCTAAGTGCTGCTAGCCCCGATTTAAAGCACATGCTTAAGGCAGGGCGCTATCAAGATGCTGCATCGTTTATGTCTATCCGTAGTGTAAAAGTATATGCCGATGGCGCATTAGGCTCGCGCGGGGCTGCGCTAATTGATGACTACGCAGATAGAAAAAACCACCACGGCCTAATGCTAGAAACCCAAGCCAAGCTTGAGGAATTATTTACTTTAAGCTTCAAAAATGGCTTTAGCGCCAACACCCATGCAATTGGTGATAAGGCAAATAAAGTGGTACTTGATGCGTATCAAAACGTGTTTAAGCAAACGGGCGGTATGTTACTGCGTAACCGTATTGAACACGCGCAAATAGTCACCCCTGATGACATTCCACGTTTCAAAGCTCTTAAAATCATTCCATCTATGCAGCCTGTGCATGCCACCTCAGATATGCATATGGCTCAGCAGCGCTTAACCGATAGCCAATTACAAGGCGCATATGCATGGCAAACATTTTTAAAGCAAGGCTCTGTGATTGCAGCAGGCTCTGACTACCCAGTAGAGCTGGCAAACCCTTTTGATGGCTTGTATTCAGCCATTACCCGTATGGATCATAATATGCTGCCTGAGAACGGCTGGCGCACAAGCGAAGTGCTAAGCCGCGAACAAGCCCTAAGAGCGTTTACCCTCGGCGGCGCGTATGCAGCGCACCAAGAGTTTAAAATAGGCAGCTTAGAAAACGGAAAATGGGCAGACTTTATTTTAATAGACAAAGACTATTTTAAAGCCCCTGTCGATGAGATTTATAAAACACAGGTTTTACAGACTTGGGTAGCTGGAGAATTACGTTTTAAAAAAGAATAGCTTACAAAGTATACAAACTTAAAAATAAACAAAGTAATTATGGATATTTACTAAAGTAATTAAAAAGTGTGTCGATAAGTGAGGGAATTTAAAAATCTCTTATGTTTCAGGAAGAAAACATGTTTTCTAAAAAACTATCTCTTACTTTATCGGCTCTTTTTACTTTATCACTTAGTGCATGCTCTACTCACCCAGTTTATAATGGCCACGCTTCGCATAATAATATTGGCCATCACAATAGCCATAATCGTTACACAGACGTTCATCAGCCACGCGTAAATAACTGGCAGTTCCCAGAAAATAACTACCGCCCTATTAACAGCAGTAAATTATTAAGTAACTATACAGAACAATTAGCAATGAAGCTGATTGAGAATATGAACTACATCAACAGTGGAACGCCTGTTGCAATTACTTCGTTTGTGAATTTAGATGACAATTTACAAACCACAAATATATTTGGTAATCACTTGGCTGAAAGCTTTATTACTGAAATGCAGGAGTTTGGCTTATCGGTAGTTGATTACAAACACACAGGCGCTGTGCATGTAACCCCGTTAGGTGATTTCTCGTTTAGTCGTAATGGTAAAGAAATTAAAGGTTACCCACATATTGAATACACTTTATCAGGCACTCTAACTTACACGAATCGTGGTGTAATAGTTAACGCTCGTATTATTGGGGCAAAGTCTAAAGTAGTGGTCTCATCGGCTAAAGGATTTATCCCAAGCTTTGTTGTTGAGTCACTTTATCCAACTCGTAGAACTGATGGCATTGTTTTAGACGCGGTGCTTTAAAACAAAAAAGGGTTAACTTAAATGTTAACCCTTTTTTTGAATTTTTAGCTTCACGCTTCTTTGACTTTGGGCTGTCGGTAGAGCTTTATAATATGGTACATATTTACCAGCGCTAATAAGCCATTAGTAAACGCAACAGGCACTGCACCAATAGCCACACCGTAAATAGTAAATACAATACAACCAAACATATTATACCAACGCAGTTTTACTACATCGGTCATTGTTAACGATGCAACCAAGAAAGCTGATGCAATATAACCTAAATATTCCCAACTCAATTGTTCTCTCCTACCCTTTAGGTTAGCATTACGCCAATGCTAACGTGTGGCACTTGTCAGTGTTACAACGTTTAATACCAATTCGCAATAATACTCAATCATTTTGTGGGGCTAAACGTGTCGCTACCTGCGTTAAAAAATGCTCATTTACGACTGCATGGATGCAGAAGGTAGAGCAATACAGGAGCAATTGCCGAGAACGACTAAATAGCGATTTTTTGCCTAGCTATCAACACGTTTTCCTAGCCTTAAAATTGTTCACTTAATTAGGCTGATTGGTATAAAATAAAAAAACTAACTTGCTTAAAAAACCTTAAAAAGTATATTGGTTGTAGCCAATAGCTTCCTAAATCATTACACGGGAAATGAAGGTATTACGTACTTAGCAAGGCTAAATACAGTAGCAAGTTAGCGTAAATTCTTAGAGCCTTAATAATATCGTCATTAAGGTGTAATAAATAGGACAATTGTCCGAAGAGCATATTGATGTTTCAATACCATTTTTCTAGTTACCTTGTTGAACAATTACTCACTTTTGCAGGGAGTAGCTATCAACAATCAAAAAAAGAAGTGCTGATCCACCAAGATCAACCACTTAGTAAACTTGTGCTGGTGCGCAGCGGTACTATTTCATTTAGTTATGATGTAGGTAACGGACGCCGCCTATTATTAGGCCAATTAGATTGCAACAACACCCTAATTGGTGAAATAGAAGCACTAAACAATAACCCATGTATTTATACGGTCACCTGTTTTAGCGATGTAACCTATAATTTAATAGAGCTTCGCCACTGGCGAGCATTACTGCTCGAAAAGCCAGAGCTGAGCTTATATACCGCGCAAACCATTGCGGCTAAGTTTCAAGAAAACCAAAAAATTAATTTAGATAAGTTACTGCTGCCTTTAAGCTACAACATAGCTAAAGACTGCTTACTACGCGCCGAGAACAATAACCCAACGCTACTGCGCGCATACCCAACCGTTAACGCCGAAGCAGAGCGCTTTGCAACCACTGAGCGAGCTTATCGTCGCGTAGTTACCGAGCTTGTTGAAAAAGGCTTAGTGCAGCGCAGCTCCCATGGGCTAAAAGCGGTCGATACACAAAGTTTAAGTGACTATGTAGACAGTTTTGCGCAGCTGTAAAAAAATCAGACACAAAAAAAGGCCGTAATGGCCTTTTTTAGTTTTTGTGCTATTTATTAGCACTGCGCTATAGCAATAATTTATTTAAAACGAGTGCACAAACACGCCCCCGCGCAAATAAATTCCTACTTAACGCTTAGGCAATTACTTATCTAATAAAATATCTTGGATATTTACTAAATCAGATTTACCTTCAATTATTTCATCTGGCGTTAAACCCGATAACTCATGCGGGAACACTAACCACTCTTCTGACTCATGAATAAAGTAATCTGGCACCATCTCTACTTTTGAGTTTTTAGGCTTATAGTACGGACATGCCACACGAATATCGCGTGGTAAATTTAAGCGCATAAGCTCAGAAAGCTTTTCTTTTAGTGCAAATATACTGCGGCCAGAATCAAACACATCATCAACAATAAGCAGTGAGTCACCAGCATTAGCGTTTTCTACAATGTAGTGTAGGCCGTGTACTTTTATTTCTTTAGATTGCTTGCCAATACCGTAATAAGACGACGTACGCACCGCAATGTGATCAGTCTCAATGCCTTTGTAATCGTAGTATTCTTGCACAGCAATACCAATAGGTGCACCACCTCGCCAAATACCAATTATAAAGTCTGGACGAAAGCCATCTTTATAAACTTGTGCCGCTACGCGGAATGAATCTTCAAGTAGCTGTTGAGCTGTGATGTAGCACTTATCTGACATAGTTTAGAACCCCAGTGGTGAGTATAACATTTGAGTGTAGGCACTTTAGCCAATAATTAAACACCCAAACAGGTATTGGCGAAGGATTTTACCGTAAATAAAAATAAATTGCTTGCCTGCAAATAGCAAAATAGGCACCAATTGGTGCCTATTTTATGTATTAAACGCTTAGTTACGTACTATTAAGCTTTTTCTAACAATGTACGTGCCACTGTGCGCATACCTTGCGTAGTTGCACCTGCAGCCCATTGGCTAGTGCTACCCATATTAAATGCTGCAGCTAAATCAATGTGTACCCAACCTTTACCATCATTTGGTACAAAGCGAGATAAAAAGCCTGCTGCATTTGATGCGCCGCCGTAACCGCCACCTTTTTGAGCGCGGCTATTTGCCGTATCAGCATATGGAGATGGGCAGTTTTGCTGGTGCCATTTTTCAAGCGGAAGAGGCCATGCAGCTTCCATTTCTTGCGATGCAAAGTCTTCTACTTCGCGTACCAGCTCTTTATCAAGGGCAAATAATGCGTTGTACTCTTGCCCTACAGCAACGAGTGCAGCACCGGTTAGTGTTGCCGCATCGATAATTAGCTCTGCGCCAGTTTCGCCTGCAGCCATTAGACCATCGGCAAGCACTAAACGCCCTTCAGCATCGGTGTTTACAATTTCAACGGTTGTGCCATTTTTGTAGGTTAAAATATCACCTAGTTTGTAAGCGTGGCCCGAAATTAAGTTCTCTGCACAGCATAAAAACAGCTTAATGCGTTTTTCTATACCGCGGTTAATAGCCAGTGCTAAACCCGCTGTTACCGTTGCCGCGCCACCCATGTCGCACTTCATTCCTAGCATACCTTCGCTAGATTTAATTGAGTAACCACCAGAGTCAAACGTTATACCTTTACCTACAAGCGCTGCGCTTACCGGCGCGTTTTCATCGCCTGTAGGGTTGTAATCAAGCTCAAGTAAAACAGGTGGACGCTCAGAGCCACGGCCCACAGCATGAATACCAATCCACTGTTGCTCTAATAACGCATCGCCTTTAATAATTTGGTAGCTTACGTGTTCAGGCGCTAACGATTGAATAAATTCGGCGGCTTTTTCAGCAAGGCTTTCAGGGTAAATGTCATCCGCTGTGCCGTTTACCATTTCTCGTGCCCACGTAGCTGAGGCTTTTAAATGCGCCAGCTCGTTTAGATCTGATTGTGCGTTATCAACAAATTCAACACCATGTAATGATTTAGGTGTTACAAACCCTTGGTAAAAAGCCCATTGGCTTTCTGTGCACCATGTATCGCCCGCAAGCTCAACCTGTTTAACACCTTGGCTTGCAATTGTTCGCGCCGCTTTTTGAACATTTTTTAATGTTTCTTGCTCAGATAAATGAACCGTTGCGCCTTGCTCGTTAAAAGACAACGCCGCGTTTTCGCCCCAATGGCTTGGTGCTGCTTGCTCGCTTAGTTGAACAACAAATTTTTCACTCATGTTAGAATACCCTTACACTTAAATGTGCCACCGAGTTTACTATAGTGAGTACAAGTTCCCAACAGCTTGAGATAAATAACATAAACCAACGCATCTGCAGCGTTTAGCATTGGAATTTAAATGAAATACACCCCAGCTTTACAGCCCGCCACGTTATTAAAACGCTATAAACGCTTTTTAGCCGACCTCCAACTTAACGATGGAACTGAATTTACCGCCCACTGCGCCAACACTGGTAAAATGACAGGTTGCGCAGAGCCTGGCTTTAGCGCTTTTTATTCAACCAGCGATAACAGTAAACGAAAATACCCTCAGTCGTTAGAGCTCACTCAAAACTCCCTCTCGCAGTTAATATGTGTTAATACCGCCGTGGCAAATAAAGTGGTCGAAGAGGCTATCAACAACCAGGTTATTACAGAGCTTAACGGCTATGAGCAGCTTCAAAGTGAAGTAAAATACGGCAGCGAAAACAGCCGTATCGACTTTTTACTCACCAGTGACAATAAACCCGCTTGCTATGTAGAGGTAAAGTCAGTCACCTTGTTAAGCGAAACCGCACCACAAAGTGGGCAAGGCTACTTTCCGGATGCGCAAACCGTGCGTGGGCAAAAACACATTCGCGAATTAATAGAAATGATCGAACAAGGCCACCGCGCAGTATTACTGTTCGCTGTTTTACACCAAGGTATTAATACGGTGAGTGCAGCAAGCCACATAGATAAAAAATACAGCGACTTATTAAACCACGCGATTAAAAAAGGCGTGGAGGTATACGCTTATAAGGCATCTATTTCGCCAAGTGAAGTAACGCTTAGTGAGAAAGTGGCCTTTAAATAAAAAATTTAACTTGCTTTTAAACTTTATGCCCATATAACTAGGCAAGTTTAAATACCGAAATAACGATTAATAAAGCATCAAAATCAAAATATGAGCCTTTTTAGTCAACACACTGGTTGAAGCTAATTCGATTAATTAAAAAATAAATTTGCCTAGGGTATAAGATTCTGCTATTTATACCGCCGGCTAATGCTGAGGCATTAAATTAAGGATTTAGGAGAGAGTTATGCCAGACCAACAAAGACATGGTTTATTGGCTCAAGCCGGTTTAGAACCATACCAAGAAAAGCCGGGCGAAGAGTATATGAATGAAGCACAACGTGCTCATTTTAAAGCGATTTTAGAAGCGTGGCGTAACGACTTACGTAATGAAGTTGACCGCACGAAATCGCATATGCAAGACGAAGCTGCCAACTTTCCTGATCCAGTTGACCGCGCTGCGCAAGAAGAAGAGTTCTCTTTAGAACTTCGTACTCGCGACCGCGAACGTAAACTGATCAAAAAAATTGAAAAAACAATTATCTTAATTAAAGAAGATGATTTTGGCTTTTGTGAGTCATGCGGAATCGAAATTGGTATTCGTCGTTTAGAGGCGCGTCCAACTGCAGATTTATGCGTAGACTGTAAAACCCTTGCAGAAATTAAAGAAAAACAAGCTGGGCGCGGTTAATTAAAATTAGTTAACTATGTCTCCTACAGCCGTTACCACGCCAAAGCGTGACTATCGCGGTCGATTTGCACCGTCTCCTTCTGGGCCACTTCATTTTGGTTCACTTGTGGCGGCTGTGGGCAGCTACCTTGATGCTAAAGTAAATCAGGGTAAATGGTTAGTGCGCATTGAAGATATAGACACCACCCGCGTGGTTAAAAATGCCGACACCCATATTCTAAATACCTTACAAGCCTACGGCCTTTACTGGGACGAATCCGTTGTTTATCAAACTCAGCGCCTACCTCTTTATCAAGAGGTAACAAACAAGCTGATCCACCAACAATGTGTATATGGTTGTCGCTGTTCTCGCAAACAAATAAAAGCCATGGGTGGCATTTACCAAGGTCACTGCAAAACACTTAACTTATCAACAGAGCAAGGCGCACTTCGTCTTAGCCAACAGCACCCAACATGCCATTTTAACGATTTGATTCAAGGCGATATTACTGTAAATAGTGCATTAGCCCATGAAGATTACATAATAAAGCGCAGCGACGGATTATTTGCCTACCAGCTGGTGGTGGTTATTGATGACATTGAGCAAGGTATTAATCGTGTGGTACGTGGCGCCGATTTAATCGAGCCTACAGCACGGCAAATCAGTTTATTTAAACAGCTTAATGCGCCCATTCCCCAATACGCACATTTACCCCTTGCGGTGGCCGAGCCTGGTTTTAAACTCTCTAAACAAAATTATGCGCCCGCTATTAGCACAGACAACCCAAAGCCCGCGCTTATTGATGCGTTTGAATTTTTAAACTTACCTGTGCATAGCCAATTGAATGATTTGTCTGTAGAGCAATTAATGGCGTGGGCTATTAACGAATTTAGCTTAACAGCGGTGCCAAACATACCCGAAATTCAAATTTCGCAAGGGCAACATCCAAACAGCACTAAATTTACGCATTTAAGCAAATAAAAAACTTAAAAACGGCTTAATTTCAGTCCATCAACTTAATTTTTATACCGCGCTGGTATATGATAGCCGCCTAAATAGAGGCTATTTACAATAAATACAAAGCACCGCACTATAATACCTAATTTATGTGCTTTTTGATTGCGATGACCAGCCAATCATCATTTCTGTAGGAGACAGATTATTATTTCCAAGCTTTTTCAATTTTGCAGGCAAATAATCGGCCCAAATGCCGATGTGCAAAGCACTCAAACAAGTGATGAACCGGTTGTTGTAACACGCGGCGAACATGGTATTTCACGTAAACAATTTAGCCCAAATGCAATCAAAGTACTTTACCGTTTAAAAGACGGTGGTTACGACGCTTACCTTGTAGGTGGTTGTATTCGCGATATATTGTTAGGTCAACAACCAAAAGACTTTGACGTTGTTACCAATGCCACCCCAGAGCAAGTTAAAAAACTATTTAGAAATTGCCGCCTAATTGGTCGTCGTTTTCGATTAGCACATATTGTTTTTGGTCGCGAAATTATAGAAGTAGCCACCATGCGCGGGCACCACGAAGCGCAAGAAGACAAAAACCATATTAGCCAATCAAGCGAGCACGGGCAGTTACTGCGCGATAACGTGTTTGGTAGCATTGAAGAAGACGCCGAGCGCCGTGATTTTTCTATCAACGCGCTGTATTACTCTATTAACGATTTTTGTATATACGATTACGCCAATGGCTTAGCGGCTATACAAGCAAAACAAATTGAGTTAATTGGCGACCCAGAAACCCGCTACCGCGAAGACCCTGTACGTATGCTACGTGCGGTACGCTTTGCAACTAAGCTTGATATGAGCATAGCGCCAAAAAGCGAAAAGCCAATTACTGCGCTTGCCAGCCTACTTGATAACATACCGCCAGCGCGTTTATTTGAAGAAGTTCTAAAGCTGTTTTTAAACGGTAAAGCCGAAGCTAACTATTTAATGCTACGCCAATACGGCTTGTTTAAGTCGTTATTTCCGGTGCTTGATAAAATTTTAGATAAAAACCCTGACGGCTTAGAAGCGGCGTTTATTCAGCAAATGTTTCAAAACACCGATAAACGCATTAATGCAGATAAAAAAGTAACGCCTGCGTTTATATTTGCTGCTTTAATGTGGTTTCCGCTGCTTGAGCGCACAAATAAAATTAAACAACAAGAACAGCTGTCTTACTTTGATGCCTTTGCTCAAGCCATGAATAAAGTACTGAGCGAAAATGCCCAGCATATAGCAGTACCTAAACGCTTTACCTTAGGCGCACGCGACATTTGGCATATACAGCAACGCTTAGATAAACGTGCCGGCCAACGCGCTTACAGACTTACCCAGCAGCCACGATTTAAAGCCGCTTATGACTTTTTATTATTACGTGTGGATGCCGGTGAGCATCAACATAGTGAGCTTGCCCAGTGGTGGACACAATACTTGAGCCTAGATATTAATGGCCAAAAAGAAATGGTAAAAAACCTAGGCCACCAAGGTGGACCAAAACCACGTAAACGTCCGCGCCGTCGCACCACTAAAAAGCCAGCTGAGTAATTGCATGCAGTGTGTATATTTGGGTTTAGGTGCCAACCTAAACTCACCCAAAGAGCAGCTTGATAACGCCGTTTGTGCGCTTAAAAAGCTGCCTCATTGTGAATTTATAAGTGTATCGCATTACTATGCAAGCAAACCAATGGGCCCACAAGATCAACCCGACTATGTAAATGCCGTAGCGTGTATTAAAACCGCGCTTGAACCTGAGCAATTACTTGATTTAACTCAAGCCATAGAGCTTGAACATGGACGGGTAAGAAAAGCCGAACGTTGGGGGCCGCGTACGCTCGATATAGATACCTTACTGTTTGGTCAGCAAGTGATTAATACCCAGCGCTTAACTGTGCCACATTATGGCCTGTGCGAACGTGAGTTTGTAGTTTACCCTTTACTTGAGCTTGCCCCAGAACTGATTTTACCAAGCGGCATTGCATTAAAAACCATTGCGCAAGACTTACCGCTCAACGACTTACAACAATTACCTCTGTAATTAACCAAGGCTTATGCCTGCGAGGATATTATGTCTAAAATAACCGTTTCTACTTTAAATAAAATGAAAGCAGAAAATAACAAAATCACCGCATTAACCGCTTACGATGCCAGTTTTGCTAAGTTATTTCATGATAACGGTGTGGACGTTATTTTAGTTGGCGATTCTTTGGGCATGGTGCTGCAAGGTGGCGACGATACCCTAGGCGTAACCAATCAAGATATAGCCTATCATACCCGCTGTGTACGCGGTGGCAGCCGTGAGCTTTTTGTAATAGCCGATATGCCCTTTATGAGCTATTCAAACGTTAGCGACACCTGTAAAAATGCAGCAGAGTTAATGCGTGCAGGCGCTAATATGGTAAAACTTGAAGGCGGTGAATGGCTTTACGACAGCATTAAAAGTTTAACGCAGCAAGGGATTCCTGTTTGCGGCCATTTAGGATTAACGCCGCAATCAGTACACGTATTTGGTGGCTTTAAAATTCAAGGCCGCGAAGACGACAAAGCGCAAAAAATGATTGATGATGCAAAAGCCCTAGAAGCCGCAGGTGCCCAATTATTAGTGCTTGAGTGTATCCCAAGTGTTCTCGCTAAACGCATTACCGATGCCGTCACCATTCCTACCATAGGTATTGGCGCAGGTAATGTAACGGATGGCCAAATACTGGTAATGCACGACTTAGTCGGTATTTCGGCAGGATACATTCCTAAATTTTCTAAAAACTTTTTACTGGAAACTGGCAACATGCCAGATGCAGTTAAAAAATATTGTTCAGACGTTAAAAGTGGCGCATTTCCAAGCGCCGAACATGAGTTTAAATAATGCAGTCAATTACTGAAATTAAATCATTACGTAGTCAAATTAAAGCTTGGCGCCAAGCAGGTTTAAGCGTGGCTTTAGTGCCAACCATGGGCAACTTACACCGCGGCCACTTTTCATTGGTTGAAAAGGCAAAAACAATGGCCGATAAAGTGGTTGTGAGTATTTTTGTCAACCCAATGCAATTTGGTGCCAACGAAGATTTAGATAGCTACCCGCGTACATTAAACGAAGACAAACAAGGCTTAGCCGACTTAAACACCGATATTGTGTTTACCCCAAGCGTAGACACCATTTACCCAAATGGGCTTGGTGAGCAAAGCTTTGTAGATGTACCAGGCGTATCTATGGGGTATTGTGGCGGCACGCGCCCAGGACACTTTAGAGGCGTTGCCACGGTAGTGACTAAGTTATTTAATTTAGTACAACCAGATTATGCATGCTTTGGCGAAAAAGACTTTCAGCAGCTGCAAGTGATTAAAACCATGGTACGCGATTTATCAATTCCTGTTGAAATTGTTGGTGTACCGACCATGCGTGAAGTTTCAGGCCTAGCTATGAGCTCGCGAAATGGCTATTTATCTGCAGAGCAAAAAGCCACGGCTACCGCATTATTTAAAACACTAAACAGCTGCGCTGAGCAGCTCAAAGCAGGCAATACCGATTACAAAGCACTTGAGCGAAGCGCACAGCTTAGTTTAGAGCAAGCCGGCTTAAAGCCTGATTATTTTGAGATAGCTCAACGAGATACACTAAAAGCTGCTACACTTGATGATACACAACTTGTTATTTTAGCTGCCGCCTTTTTAGGCAATGTTAGATTAATCGACAACTTACAAGTTGAGATTTAACAAAAGCGCAGTTCAACGTTAAGGATAAGCATGCAAACATTTATTAAAACGAGTGCCCTCGCCCTTTCATTTTCATTTTCATTGTTAGCAGCTTGCCAAAATCAAGTGAAAAACCCTGAGTTAAACCAATGCGCACAACAAAACTATCAGTGCGAAAATAGTTGCGATCAGCAATCGATTGACAAAGGTTTAAAACAGCAAGTGTGCTCTGCCAAATGTGTAGAGAGCTATAATCAGTGTAAAGCACAAGCGCAAAAGCTGACTGATCTGTAATCGCTTTTTAGTAACTTAGTCTGCTTTACGCTTTAAAATTTTACACACAAAAAAACCGCTCATTGAGCGGTTTTTTATTGGTTGGGTTTAAATTATAAACCTAACTTTTTAAGCTCTGCTTCTACTAACTTAGCAGATAGTGGTACGTAACCATCTTTTTCAACGATTTTTTGACCGTCTTTAGAAAGTACCATTTTTAAGAACTCAGCTTCAATTGGTGAAAGCGGCTTATTAGGGTGCTTGTTCACGTAAACGTATAAGAAACGAGAAAGTGGGTATTTACCTTTAGCAACATTATCAAGCGTTGCATCTACGTAGTTAGTGCCTTTTTTAGATAAAGGAACCGTACGTACACCCGACGTTTTGTAACCAATGCCTGAGTAACCAATCGCGTTTAATGAAGATGAGATTGACTGTACAACAGAGGCTGAACCTGGTTGCTCATTTACGTTGTTACGGAAGTCACCTTTACACAGTGCTTTCTTTTTAAAGTAACCGTAAGTACCTGATACAGAGTTACGTCCGTATAATTGAATGTCTTTTGCAGCCCAGTCGCCCGTTAGGCCAACATCGCTCCAGCGGTTAACTTGCTCAGACGCACCACATTTACGAGTAGATGAAAAAATAGCATCTACTTGGTCAATACGTAAGCCTTCAATTGGGTTATCTTTGTGCACAAATACCGCTAATGCATCAATCGCTACACGCACTTCTGTAGGCTTGTAACCGTAGCGTTTTTCAAACGCTTCGATTTCTTTTGATTTCATTTTACGGCTCATAGGACCCATGTTAGAGGTGCCTTCGGTAAGCGCTGGTGGAGCAGTAGACGAACCTGCCGCTTGAATTTGAATATTTACATTTGGGTAAATACGTTTGTACTCTTCAGCCCAAAAAGTCATCATGTTAGCTAAAGTATCAGAGCCTACAGATGAAAAGTTACCTGAAACGCCGTTAATTTTTTGATATTCAGGAATTGCGTCGTCAAGAGCAACAGCCTGTGCAGATACTAATGTTGTAACAGCCACACCCATTGCGGCAACTAAGTTTTTAAATTTCATGCGGGGTTCTCCGATTTGTTCGTCCCATTTCCTAACTGTCGTCTACTGTAAAGTGAGTAGATGACAGTTACATTACTCTTAAATGACACTTTTATGACTTTGTTTTTTATTGCCTTTAACTTGCTAAGTTAACAAGCTTATCCTTTGAAAAGTCGAAAGAAAAACACGAGCCTTTACCAAGCTCACTGCTTATATTTAATTTACTATCGTGGCGTGTAAGCACATGTTTAGTAATTGCTAAGCCTAAACCTGAGCCACCGGTTGTGCGACTCCTTGCTTTATCTACGCGGTAAAAGCGCTCAGTTAAACGATTTATATGCTCTGGTGCAATACCATCGCCATTATCATTTACGCTAAAGTGCGCAAGCCCCTCTTTACGCTGCCAGGTAACAACAATTTTTCCGCCCGCTTTAGTGTAATGTATAGCGTTAAATACTAAATTAGAAAACGCACTGCGTAGCTCATCTTCAGAGCCTTTAATATCAAGCTCATTATCTATATCAAAAATAAGCTCATGGCCTTTATCTTGGTTTATAGACTGCGCTTCGGTTTTAATGTAGTTGAGCATTTGCGGCACATTTATGGCTTTGTCGTTGTCTTGCCTGCGCGCCCCTTCAATACGCGAAAGAGATAAAAGCTGATTAACTAAGCTGTCCATACGCTTACATTGCTCAAGCATGGTATTTTGCGCTTTATTCCACATTGCAGGCGGTGGCATCATATCGCCATCCATCATCTCAAGGTAGCCAGTAACAACCGTAAGCGGCGTACGCAGCTCATGCGATACATTGGCAACAAAGTCTTTGCGCATTTGCTCTAGCTGCTTTAGGCGTGTTACATCACGTACTACCACCATAAGCTGCGTGTTGGCATACGGCATTACCCTAAATTCAAGCACTTGGTCAACAATATGCCCGTTATCAAGCTCTAATGGCTCTTCAAATTCACCGCGCAGCATGTACTTGGCAAATTTAGGTTCGCGTATTAGGTTATCTAGGCGCTGGCCATGATCGGTCGGCCACTGTAGCCCCAATACTTTAAGTGCAAGTTGGTTACACCAAACAATGCTTAAATCACTTTGCAACACCACTACGGCATCGGGTACGGCTTCAGCTCCATCGCGAAAGCGACGAATTAAATCGGCCAGTTCATTGCGTTTTTTACGATTACGGTGCTGTAAATGATAAATGCCTTCAAATACTTGTTCCCACGCACCCTCGCCCTCTGGTGGGTTAAAGCTACGTTGATTTAAAAGCCAATCGCTTAAGCGATAAAGTTGATGATAATGCCAGACTAAAAGAGAAGAAGTGCCTAAAAATAAAAGCAAAAAAGGTGCACCAATAAGCACACCAACTAATAACAGGGGTAAAAAATAGATAAACAGACGTTTTACTAACGCCTGTTTATTAATAACTCGATACATACACTCACTTTACCTTTGAGTAGTAATTTATGCGTACTCACACCCTAGCTGCGGTACCTTATAATTTACTAGAAAAACGATAACCTGCACCACGTACTGTTTGTACTAAGCGATCATGCCCCAGCGGTGCAATCGCTTTGCGTAAACGACGTATGTGCACATCAACTGTACGGTCTTCTACGTACACATTAGTTCCCCAAACATGGTCAAGCAGTTGCTCACGGCTATAAACACGCTCTGGGTGAGTCATAAAAAAATGTAATAATCTAAATTCGGTTGGGCCCATATCAAGCTCGCTTCCCTCAGAGGTAACGCGGTGCGATATTGGGTCTAAACGCAAGCCATGTACTTCTATGGCTTCTTCTAATGAGGTAGGCGATACACGGCGAATAACCGCTTTAATGCGAGCCATTAACTCTTTAGGAGAAAAAGGTTTAGTGACGTAGTCATCTGCCCCTACTTCTAGGCCGCGTACTTTGTCTTCTTCTTCGCCGCGGGCTGTAAGCATAATAATTGGAATTTGGCGTGTGTATTCACTTTGCTTAAATTGCTTAGCAATTTGAATACCGCTACCGCCTGGTAACATCCAATCGAGTAAAACCATATCTGGGTATGGTTCAACCATAGCTGCAATTGCAGAATCGTAATCTTCTGCTTCAATTGCTTGAAATCCATTTTGCTCTAAAACAAAAACTAACATCTCTCTGATAGGAGCTTCATCATCTACGACTAGTACTTTACGTGACATTCCAAATTATCTCTTACGCTATCGAATTAGTTTTCATTATTATGACTAAGTATGACATTTTTATGAAAGTGTAACGTGTAAATTAAAATCCTGGTAAAAAAAACACAAAATAGTGACAAAAAACCTCATTAACGTCATATTTTTAAAACTATTTTGCAAATTACGGTTAATCAAAACATATTTACAAAAAGATGACAGTTTTATTTCTGAGTAGATATTCATGGCGGGATCATTACTTTACTAACACAGTAAAAAAACCAGGTACGAAACTGAGTTTGCACTGGAAGATGTGATTACGTGGTTAAAAATAGATCTGTTTTTTACTAAGCAGCCTATAAAAAGATCAGATTTTTACTAAGCCGATCGGGTTTGGGATCACGGTTATACTTAGTCAAACAACTAAGCACCTGATCTATTGTACAAATAAAAAACGATCTGATTAATTGAGCGCCTAACGTGGCGTAAATTTATGCGCTAGTTGGTAAATAAATGATCCAAATGCGGGGCGGTTAGTAAATCAGTGATCCCATTTTATTAAGTTGGTACAACAGTGATCCCAGTGCTTTGCGGTATAAAAAAACCAGCTGGATTACGCCAGCTGGTTTTTATAACGTTATTTATTAATCAAAGATCATTATTTAATTTGTGGGTCTAACTCACCACTTAAATATTTAAGGTGCATGTCATCAAGTGAAATTGGCTTAATTTTACCTGCTTGACCAGCCGTACCAAACGCGTTGTAACGCGCAACACAAATCTCTGTCATTGCTTTAGTTGCTTCTGCTAGGTATTTACGCGGATCGAAGTTAGATGGGTTAAGCGCCATATGACGGCGAATAGCACCGGTAGAGGCCAGGCGTAAATCGGTATCAATATTTACTTTACGTACACCGTATTTGATCCCTTCTACAATTTGCTCAACAGGTACGCCATACGTTTCAGGAATTTCGCCACCGTATTGATTTATGATCTCTAACCACTCTTGTGGTACAGACGACGATCCGTGCATTACTAAGTGCGTGTTCGGGATACGTGCGTGAATTTCTTTAATACGATCAATCGCTAAAATGTCATCTGTGGGTGGGCGCGTAAATTTGTACGCACCGTGCGATGTTCCACAAGCAATTGCCAAGGCATCAACATGGGTTTTATTTACAAAATCAGCGGCTTCTTCTGGGTCGGTAAGCATTTGATCAGTAGTTAGTTTACCTTCTGCGCCTACACCATCTTCTTCGCCCGCTTCACCGGTTTCAAGTGAGCCAAGTACACCTAGCTCGCCCTCTACCGATACGCCACAAGCATGTGCCATAGCCACGGTTTCGCGTGTTACTTCTACATTATATTCGTAGCTTGATGGGGTTTTTCCGTCAGTCATTAATGAGCCATCCATCATAACTGATGAAAAGCCAAGTTGAATTGAGCGTTGGCAAACACCGGGTGAGGTACCGTGATCTTGGTGCATTACTACTGGAATGTGCGGCCATTCTTCAACGGCTGCTAAAATCATGTGGCGGATAAATGGAGCACCAGCATAAGCACGTGCGCCTGCTGATCCTTGAACAATTACTGGGCTGTTTGTTTTATCAGCCGCTTCCATTATTGCGCGCATTTGCTCTTGGTTATTCACGTTAAAGGCTGGAACGCCGTAACCGTGTTCAGCTGCATGATCTAAAAGTTGTCGCATACTGATTAAAGCCATTGGGTATTCTCCAATTTATCGACAGCAGTCTCCTGCCATCTAGTTTGAACGGATATGTTAGTTTGACGCAATCACTGCGCCACAAAATAAAGCAATTTACACTGCTTAGTTTTGTCTTAATTAACTATTAAATAAGGGTGAGAGGTATTTAATAATTAATCGTTGGTGAGGGTTTCCCCTCACCTAATGCGGCTAAAAATTTATTATTTAGCGCGCGACTCTAGCATTTCTACTGCTGGAAGTTTTTTGCCTTCTAAAAACTCTAAGAACGCACCACCACCGGTAGAAATGTAAGATACTTTATCGGCAATGCCGTATTTATCAATTGCCGCTAAAGTGTCACCACCGCCTGCAATCGAAAACGCATTAGAGTTAGCAATTGCCTGAGCAATAGCACGTGTACCATTACCAAACTGATCAAACTCAAATACGCCAACTGGGCCATTCCATACAACAGTACCGGCGTTTGCAATAATTTTTGCAAGCTGGCTGGCTGTATCAGGGCCAATATCAAAAATCATGTCATCGCTTGTTACTTCGCTTACATCTTTAAGCGTAGCGACTGCAGAGTCTGAAAATTCATTACCTACTACAACATCAGTCGGTACCGGAATTTCACCATCGTTTGCTTTAGCTGCTGCACATAAACGATTTGCTTCATCCATTAAATCAGCTTCATAAAGTGATTTACCAACCGGATGACCCGCAGCAGCAATAAAGGTATTAGCAATACCGCCACCTGTTACAAGCTGATCTACAATCGTTGAAAGCGAGTCTAAAACAGTTAATTTAGTTGATACTTTAGAACCACCTACAATGGCCACTAATGGGCGTGCTGGGTTATCTAGTGCTTTACCAAGTGCTTCAAGTTCTGCTGATAATAACGGGCCAGCACAGGCAACATCTGCAAATAAGCCAACGCCATGAGTAGACGCTTGTG
Source organism: Pseudoalteromonas sp. UBA6610 (assembly GCF_002433295.1). Classification (NCBI taxonomy): domain Bacteria; kingdom Pseudomonadati; phylum Pseudomonadota; class Gammaproteobacteria; order Alteromonadales; family Pseudoalteromonadaceae; genus Pseudoalteromonas; species Pseudoalteromonas sp. UBA6610. The sequence continues at coordinate 51,256 of NZ_DJHW01000063.1, forward strand.
CGCGGTGAGCGGTGCCAAATGCATCCATTACATACACATCACACAGTGCAGCAAGTTGTTTTGATAAGGCTTCGTCGTTTTTCTTTTCGCCTTTATTAAATCGTACGTTTTCAAATACAACTACTTCGTTATCGGCAACTTCAACGCCGTTTAAGTAGTCTTTTTCAAGGCGTACATTTTGCTCAAGTGCATCGTTTAGGTAATCGGCTACAGGGGCAAGTGAAAATTCGTCATCGTACTCGCCTTCCGTAGGGCGACCAAGGTGCGACATAACCATTACTTTAGCGCCTTTTTCAAGAGCTAGCTTAATAGTAGGCAGTGCAGCACGAATACGTGCATCTGAGGTCACTTTACCTGCTTTAACTGGTACATTTAAATCTTCACGAATTAATACGCGCTTGCCGTTTAAATCTAAATCTGCCATTTTTATGACCGACATAACATCTCCTTAGTTAACGATACTTGAACCTGAAAAATAAATTTTAAAATTATTATAAAATGCTTACTGAGCCATCATCGCACGTGCTGTATCTAGCATGCGATTGGCAAAACCCCATTCGTTATCACACCAAACAAGTAACTTTATCAGGCGTTTGTGACTAACACGTGTCTGCGTGCCATCAATAATACAAGAATGTGGGTCGTGATTAAAATCAACCGATACCAATGGCTCTTCGGTGTAACTTAAAATACCTTCTAAGCGGTCTTTTGCTTGGGCTTTAAGTGCCGTATTTACCGCCTTTAAATCTACATCGGCATTTACTGTAACACTTAAATCCATTGCCGTTACGTTAATTGTCGGCACGCGAACCGCAATGGCTTCAAAGCGCCCTTCAAATTTGGGTAAAATGCGGTCTATTCCTCGTGCTAATTTTGTATCAACCGGAATAATAGACTGACTCGCAGCGCGGGTACGACGTAAATCATGATGGTACGCATCAATCACTTGTTGATCGTTCATCGACGCGTGAATAGTGGTAATAGCGCCCGATTCAATGCCAAACGCATCATCTAGCACTTTAATAACAGGCACCACACAGTTTGTAGTACATGAGCCGTTAGATACTATAGTGTGCTCGCGTTTGAGCTCATCGTCGTTAATGCCATACACAATGGTGGCATCTACATCGTTATCAGCTGGGTGCGAAAACAACACCTTTTTAGCACCCGCAGTAATGTGTAATTGTGCATGCTCGCGCGAGTGATAAACACCGGTACATTCAAGTACTACATCTACATCAAGGGTTTGCCAAGGTAATTCTACTGGGTTTTCTTCACAAAATAGTGCAATGGTATCGCCTGCAACACTAATGGTGTCTTCACCAAGTTTTACAGGAAAAGAAAAACGACCGTGGGACGTGTCGTATTTTAATAAATGAGCAATAGCTTCAGGGTCAGCAAGTTCGTTAATCGCAACAATTTTTATCTCGTCGCTCAAACCTGACTCGTACAACGCGCGGACAATATTTCGACCAATACGACCAAAACCATTAATTGCAAGTTTGATTGCCATGAAATATAAAATCCACTCTCTTTACGTGCAGACAAAGGCATCGATGCCTTTTAGATGGCTGTATTGTAATCGACCTTGAACATTATTATAAGAGGGAGCGATTAGAAACTTTAAATTAACCCAAAAGTAGCTAATTTACTTGGCTACTTTTAGGCATAAAGCGACCTTGCTTGAGTGCTTACTGTAGTGCTTTTAAAGCATTAATTATATCTTGTGGCTCTGAGCGGGTGCGGTAATCAACATCAACATAGCGCCACGTCACTTTACCTTCGCTATCTAAAACAAACGTGGCAGGGATAGGTAAAATACTGCCGTTGCCGTTATTAAGCGACTCTAAATCAAGGCCGCGGTCTTCGCGCATATGATCTAATAAAAATGCAGGTACTTGCCACGCTACGCCATAGCTTGCTGCTACATCTGCATTTTGGTCACTCAGCACAACAAAATCCATATTACGTATGTCGTTTTCGCTCATTGAGCCATCGGGCGCTTGCGGGCTAATAGCCACCAGCTGTGCGCCTAATGCGTGAATTTCAGCTAGGCGTGACTGCAATGCTTTTAGCTGTAAATTACAATAAGGGCACCAACTACCACGATAAAAAGTTATAACCACAGGCCCTTTTGCAAGTAGCTCATCTAATAAAACTTGCTCACCGTGCTGGTTCGGCAGTTCAAAGCGTGGGGCATTTTGATCTAAATTAAGTGCATTTGCCCCTTCTTGAAACGCTTTTGCCTGAGCAATGGTTTCATCAACGCCTTTCATAAAATCAGGGTTACCTTTTCGCCCTGCTGCTACTTTTGCCTCGGTTTGTGCTTTTAATGTGTTACTTTCATCGCTCATAGTATTGCTACCTTCAAATTAATCAAAAACATAAAGCTAGCTTACAGTACGAACATGTATTTGAAATGAAATTATTAATTTAATCAGTTATATCTAAATCAAACACCACGTTTATGGATGATTTAAAGCTTATTGTTGCCTGTAAATCGTTACTACGTATTTGAGGAAAAGAATTATCATCTTGCTGCGCCCTGTGCATCTTGGTTATGGCTGTACTAAAACCACTGTCATAGTTGTTTTTAGTTGAGCGAATAGTGCGTACTTCACCTACTTTTGCATTGAATGAATCAGCAAGTAAATCCGCTTTTATTTTTGCATCTTCAATTGCTAACTGTGTGGCTTGCGCTTGTAATTGCTCAAATTTTGAAGATAAAAACGCAATATTTTGAATAGCATTTACTTCTTGGTTCAATAAAAAATCGGTTAAATCGCTCACACGCTCAATACTGTTTAGCGTTACTTCAAACGTTCTTATCGCTGCGTATTCGCTAAGTGCCTGATGCCCTGTTTCAATATAATCCATTCCTGTTTTTTCAATTTTAACGTTTGAGGCAACTACGTCATCGGCGCTTATTTCAAATTGATTGAGCCCATCTATTAATAACTTCACTTTATTCTCAAGCGCGTTATTGGCGGCTTTCGGCTCCTTTTTAACACTATTCACCTTAAATAGTATTTTAGCCATGTCAGGCTCAACTAATACCTCAGCAGTGCCTTGCACTGAGATATGACGATTGGCAGGTAAGCTCGAATTAGCACAAGCGATCACAGGGAATAAGGTTAGAAGAATAGTGGTAATGAGTTTCATAATTTGTCCTGAATAAGTGCCATGCTTGGTTATGCGTCCATACTAATAAATAGCAGCCAATCGTGTTTCAGCGAATGTTTAATTACTGTGTGCTTGATGCAGCTTTTGACTTTGGCTTAATCGTTTTTCCTTGGTGTAGATTAGGTATCAAAGCTGAAATATTTTCTTGTGAAATAATAAGTAACTCATCTTGTTTATTATCATAAACAAATAAATTCCGCATTGTTGAGGCTACTATTTGAACATTTTGAAGTTGAGTTACTTTACTCTGAGCAATTGGATAATTTAATGACAAGTGATAATTCATTGTTCTTTCATTTATTATATCTTTACTGTGTGAATGCGCCAACATAGTAGGGTATGTAGATATTATAAGTGCTAAAAATAACATTAATGAGTAACTAGGTTTTAATAAATAGAACGGGTAACCAAAGCCATAATAAAGTTTTTTTAACACGGTTGTTTTACTAGGATCTGGCATGTGTCCTGAGCGCCAATTTAAATAAATAGCTGTTAAAACGATGATCGTAGTATAAAGAGTAATAAGTAAAAAATTTGAAATCAGTGCCAGTAAAAAGTCACTTATTTCAATGAAATTGAATATATCAACCGAGAAGTTATTAAGTAAAACGTAAAGATACACAACGCCTGATAAACTACCCAGTAAGTAAAGAATAGTAAGAAACACACCAAAATTATTGTGAATGTACTTTTTAACTGCTTTAAGGTCATTGTTTAACTGGTTGTAATACTTACTGGCGGCTTCAATTACCATAATAAATCCTTTTAAAATTCTTATCTTAACAAAATAATTAGTAAATGCTGTAGCTTTGTTAAATTATTGACCTCAACTGCAACTCCTTCCCACGGTTTATTTGGTAGCACTGGGCTAGTAATAATTCGGCGGTGGCCTGTGCGTCTGTAAGTGCGTTATGGCAATGATAGCTTGGTAACTCATAACGTTTGCGACACGCACTTAGGGTTAAATCATCTTGTTTTATTTCTGCACCTTGGCAAATAAGGCGCTTTTTTTCTATGTGGAGGGTGTCGAGTATTAGCTTTGGTTGCGCACTTATATTAGCGTTTTTAAGGGCTGCTTTTAAAAACCCCCAATCCAGTATGGCGTTATGAAAAACCAAAATATGGTCACTAAAATCACGGCTTAGCTGCGTTAATATAGTGTGCAGGCTTTGTCCTTTAGCCACTGTGTCGTCAATAATGCCGTGAAAAACAGGGCTTTGCTCTAGGCTTTTTACATCCTTGTTTATTAAATGCTGCGACTCGCTCATTTTTATACATTGGTTGTCTATTTTAACCCAAGCCACCGATACAATTTCATGCTGGTTTACATCAAGCCCAGTAAGCTCTAAATCAATCACTAAATAGCGTTGCGTTAACGCATTTTGACTTAATAAATTACGCCTTTTTATATACTTACTGAGCCATTTTTTTACCACAGCGCTTACCTCTTGTTACAAACTGCCACGGGCAAATTTAAACGCCGCGGCTTGCTGCGCTTGTTTTACTAAATAAAAAGCCTCTTTAAGCTGATGGCGCTCTAATGAACTTAATTTATCGGGGTTTATGCAGTTACTTGGCAAACCTTCTTCGTTTATTTGCGTACTAAAACGCAACTGAGTTAAAAATCGCCAGCAATCTTTTAAATTATAAATATCGTGTTTATTTAGCAGTGAATGCTTAAGTAAAGCATCTAAACGCTCTTGGGTATTGGCGCGTTTTATGCCTGCTTTTAACGCATATAAACGCACTATGTCGTTAATGATCACCACACCACGTTTTTTTAAATCAATGTATTTATGGTTGTTATCATTTTTTTGCGTTTTAAGTTTATTAAACAAGCCAATAGGCACTGAGCTGGCTCTTATATCGGTTGCCATAGCAGCATAAAATAACTCATCGCGCGATATTCTGTTTAACTGCTCGCAAAAGCCGCTGTATAGGGCATTGGAGCCTTCTATAAAGCGCAAATCAAAAAATATTTTACAGTTAAGCATGGCGCTTGGGGTTGGGCTTTTTATCCATTTAAAAAAGCGCTCGCACCAACTACTCACACTCATTCTGCACTCATCGCTGCTGGCCATAATATTCCCCGGGCAACGCCTAATGCCGCATTCTACTAACTGCTCACATACAAACTCCCCCATGTGTTTAAAGTAAGCTTGGTGTTGCTCACTTAAATCATCTGGGAGTAATAAGCCATTGTCTTGATCTGAATGTAGTGTTTGCTCTTCGCGTGCTTGCGAGCCAAAACATATGAAGCAAAAGCTGGTGGGGGCTGCGCCATTTTCTTCTTGAAATAAATGAATAAGGCGCGAGGTGAGTGCATCGGTTAAGCCGCTGAGTAGTTTACCAATTAGCGATATGTCTTCTATGTTGTACGAAAAACTACGCAGTAACTCAGGGATTTCTCCCGCATAACGTTTTAAATCGGCAATGCTGTGGGCTTTATAAATGCGGCCAATAAGCTGCACAGGGTCGCTTTTTTGCTGGCGCAGTAAATCGGTACTGGTAAGCATACCCAAAGGCTTATGGTTTTCATCAAGTACAGGTAAATGATGAATATTGTATTTAAGCATTAAATGCAAAGCAGAAAAAACCCGATTGTTTTCAAATATAAATTTAGGCTTTGCACTCATTATGCTGCTAACCGCATCTTGCGGATCGACTTCATCGGCCAGTACACGGTTACGTAAGTCGCGGTCGGTCACTACGCCAACTAAAATGGCGTGTTCGGTGATCATAATTGACGATACACCGTGTTTTTTCATTTTTTTAGCGGTTTGCCTAATACTGGCATCGGGGGCTAAGGTTATGGCGGTGCGGGTCATCAGCTCAGATATTCTGCGCTCAGACCAGCTATCGTTTTTACTTTTATAATGTGATGAAAGCAAACGATTGGCGTGCGCGCGTACAAAATACTGCTCAAACGGTTTGTACTGATGACGTAAAAAGTCAAAATGCGTTTGCGCAAGCATATACACTATGCCCTCTTTTTGTACCTGTAACCTATTTTGAATCGCCTCTCCGGTTAACAAAGAAGGATAGCCAAAGTAATCCCCCTGCGCTAAACGCTTCACTACATCGCCTTTTGCATCCACTAGGTCGTATAAACCAGAGCGAATTAAAAAAAGCTTGGGGGTTTGCGTTTGCAGCCACTGCGCTTGGTTTTCTCGGGTTAAATAAACACTATCAATATGGCTTACAAAATACTCACACGCACTGTCGTGTAGTATGCTAAATGGCGCCTGCATACACACAAACTGGGCAACTTCCTGCTGCTCTACACTCATTGCTGTACTCTTAAAAAGTATACACAAAACCTAATGTACTCATTATTTGAACAAATAAAAAGCCCGACTAAAGTCGGGCTTTTGGTGCTTTATTTTTAAGTAGGCTTAGCGCATTAATGTGCGTGTGCTTCACCTGACCCTTTAGGATTACGAATACCTTCCACCATTTGTTGTATTTCAAGTGGTGTCGATTTTGTTAATTTAAGTACGGTTGCAGCTACCGCAAAGTTAATTATCATCCCCACTAAGCCAATTCCTTCGGGTGAAATACCTAAGAACCAATTTTCTGGGCTATTAAGCTCAGGGCTTACAAATTTAAAGAAGATAATATACGCAGCGGTAAAGCCTATACCGGTCACCATGCCAGCAATTGCGCCTTCTTTATTCATTGTTTTAGAGAATATCCCCATAATAATTGCCGGGAAGAAACTCGCCGCCGCTAAACCAAAGGCAAAGGCGACCACCGATGCAACAAACCCAGGCGGGTTAATCCCAAAGTAAGCCGATATAACAATGGCAATCATCGCAGCTAACCGAGCAGCTAGTAGCTCTTGTTTATCGCTTATGTCGGGTTTAAGGGTGCGTTTAAGTAAATCGTGCGACACTGATGTTGAAATAACCAGCAATAACCCCGCAGTGGTTGAAAGCGCAGCAGCAATACCACCGGCCGCAACTAATGCGATTACCCATGCTGGTAAATCAGCAATTTCAGGGTTAGCCAGTACCATAATATCGCGGTCTACTTTTACTTCGTTTGCGCTTGTTGGGTCTTCTACCTTGCCGGCGGTGTAAAACATTTTGCCGTCGCCGTTTTTATCATTAAAGGTAATTAAGCCCGTGCGTTCCCAGTTTTTGATCCACGCTGGTGCTTGAGCGTACTCTGTACCGCTACCATCTTTACCGTTAATGGTGTCAATCATGTTTACGCGTGCAAACGAGGCAACCGCCGGTGCAGTAGTGTAAACAATAGCAATAAATACCAGTGTCCACGCTGCTGAAATACGGGTATCTTTAACGCGTGGTACAGTGAAAAAGCGAACAATTACATGCGGTAAACCTGCAGTACCCACCATTAAAGCGCCGGTAATAGCAAATACGTCAATCATGCTTTTAGAGCCTTCGGTGTATTGTGCAAAGCCCAGCTCTGCGCTTAACCCGTCTAGCTTATCAAGTACATACATGCCTGAGCCATCACTCAATGTGGCACCAAAGCCGGTTTGCGGGAAGAAGTGGCCTGTCATCATCATTGAAATAAAGATAGCGGGCACAAGGTAGGCAAACACAAGCACACAGTACTGCGCTACTTGCGTGTAGGTAATGCCTTTCATGCCGCCAAGTACCGCATAAAAGAATACAATCACCATTCCAATGTAAACACCGGTTTCAATTTCTACTTCTAAAAAGCGCGAAAATACCACGCCTACGCCACGCATTTGTCCAGCAATGTAAGTAAAACAAATAAAGATTGCACACAAAATAGCAACAACACGTGCTGTTTGTGAGTAGTAACGGTCGCCTATAAAGTCAGGTACAGTGAATTTGCCAAATTTACGTAAGTAAGGCGCTAAACACATAGCGAGTAATACATAGCCGCCAGTCCACCCCATTAAGTAAACACCGCCATCGTAACCTGCAAACGAAATAATACCCGCCATTGAAATAAACGACGCTGCGCTCATCCAATCGGCTGCGGTTGCCATACCATTGGCAAGCGGAGGTACGCCGCCCCCTGCCACATAAAACTCATTTGTAGAGCCTGCACGCGCCCAAATTGCAATGCCGATATAAAGCGCAAAACTTAAACCAACAATTATAAATGTGAGTGTTTGAACATCCATTACCTAGCTCCTATTCGTCTACGCCGTATTTTTTATCTAACGTGTTCATTTTGAAAACGTAAACAAAAATCAAAGCTACAAAGGTGTAAATAGCGCCCTGTTGTGAAAACCAGAAGCCAAGTTTAAACCCAAAAAAACGTACTTCATTCAGTACATCTACCAGTAATATGCCAAAGCCAAATGAGACCACAAACCACACTGCTAGTAACTTAAACAGTAGTGAAATGTTTTCTGCCCAATAAGCTTTTGCTTGTTCTTCATCTTTAAAAGCCATTTTTATTTTCCCCTTTAAGCATTGCATAATTGCAATGAGTGGTTTTTTTATAGTCGGTTATTAATTTAGCAACGCGGCGTGAAGAGTGAAGTGAGACCATAGTCGTAACAGCCTATTAACGTTTACGTAAACTGCAAATGCAATTGTATTTAAAAACACAATTACACATAGTTTTCAGTAAGTTAGCTTTTACCAAAGGGCGTTAACGGCAAAATTTAAGTGGCTTTGTGTAAAAATGCGACATTAGTCTAATAAATCACCAGAAATAAAAATAATCATTTAAAATCAACACAATAAAAACAACGTTAATATTTTGCATAAATTGTGCACGCACACTTAAAGTTATCTCTGGTATTGTGTGTGGGTATAAATAATAAGGTTTAATAACAACATGACTGCTGTACTGATTTTTGTAGCATTAGGCTATATTGGGGTGCTGTTTTGGCTCGCTAATTGGGGCGATAAAACAACACCACTTGCTAAACGGATTAGCCATCATCCTTTTGTGTATTCGTTATCGTTAGGGATTTATTGTACCTCGTGGACGTACTATGGTTCGGTTGGTACCGCTGCCACCAGTAGTTGGAGCTATTTACCCATTTTATTGGGGCCTTCATTGTTGTTCTTTTTTGGCCAAGGCTTTTTACGCAAACTGGTATTAGTAAGTAAAAAACAAAACATTACCACCATTGCCGATTTTATTTCTGCCCGCTACGGTAAACGTCAAACCAGTGCAATACTGGTCACTGTTATTGCCCTACTTGCCACCATTCCCTATATTGCGCTGCAGTTAAAAGCACTCAGTACCAGCTTTTTGCTTTTGCAAAACAGCAATCAAATATCTGGCGAAATGCTTACCCTCACCGCCACGTTAATTATGGCGCTGTTTGCAATATTTTTTGGTACCCGTAAGGTAGATGTTACCGAGTACCGCTCTGGGCTTATGCTAGCAGTCGCCTTTGAGTCAATGATAAAGCTCATTGCGCTTATTGCCGTCGCTGGCTTAGCCTTGTACACCTTATTTAATTTACCCACCCTTAGCGGCGACAAAGTCACAGAGTCGATTTGGCAACACTGGGGCAACTTTAACTTTTTTAGTTTTAACTTTATTGGCCAGTCACTTATGGCTGCCGCGGCCATAATTTGTTTACCACGACAATTTCATGTCACCGTGGTAGATAACCAAGACAAACGCCATTTATTTACTGCTCGCTGGGCTTTTCCGCTGTATTTATTACTCACCGCCGCGATGATAATTCCTATTGCTACTGCCGCAATTCACCCAAGTATTGGTAGCAGTTTTTCACCCGACAGCTTTGTATTAGCGCTACCGCTTATTCACGACCAAGCTTTTTTAAGTACCTTTGTATTTATTGGCGGGCTTTCTGCAGCCACCGCTATGATAGTGGTGGCCACACTTACGCTTAGCACCATGATCTCTAACGATGTAGTGCTGCCGCTTATGCTACGCCGTAAATTTAAGCGCAACTTAATTACCAGCAGTTATAAATCGCAAATTTTGTTAGTTAGGCGTTTTACCATAGCCGGCATACTTATATTGGCTTATTTTTATCAGCAATGGTTTGGCCATGGTAGTGCGCTGGCCAGTATGGGGCTGGTGGCATTTTCGTTAGTAACGCAGCTGCTCCCGGCTATTGTGGGCGGGCTTTACTGGCGAAAAGGCCATGCTTATGGTGTATATGCGGGGCTATTAGCGGGTTTTATTTGTTGGGTATTATTTTTAATGATGCCAATTTTAGATGCCGGTAGCGCTCTTGATAGCGAGCTTCAGCAAACACTTATTACACGCGGCACTCTGATTGCCTTATTTGCTAACATTGGCTGTTATATTAGCTTTTCGTTAGGGGCAGAAGAGCGCTTGATAGATAAAATTCAGGCCGCCGCATTTGTTAACCCTAAAGATCAGGCTATTTTATCGCGCCGCTTAAACAAAAATGTTAAAGCCACGGTTTACGACTTTAAAATACTACTGCAAACCTTTTTAGGTATTCAGCGTAGCCAACAAGTACTGGCGCACTTTTCACTTTCGCACCAGCTAAGTGACAATAATGCCCACCCCGAGCCCGAATTTATAGCCTACTGCGAACGTGCGTTAACTGGGGTGTTAGGGGCGTCTTCAGCGCAGGCGCTAATCCGTACGGTTTCATCGGGTAAACGTATGGCCTTTGAAGAGGTGGTTAACTTTTTTGACGAAACCACACAAGCACTGCAGTTTAACCAAAACCTTTTGTATACCTCGCTCGAAAACTTAAGCCATGGTATTTCGGTGGTCGATAAAGATTTAAAACTGGTGGCATGGAATAAGCGCTACAGCCAAATGTTTGGCTACCCCGACGGCTTTTTAGAAGTGGGGCAACCCATAGAAGATATAATAAGGTACAACGCAGTACGCGGTGAATGTGGCCCAGGCGAAATAGAGCGCCAAGTAGAAAAACGCGTTCAGCATTTAAAAAATGGTAGCTCGCATCACTTTATTCGTCACCGCCGTAATGGCCAAGTGTACGAAATGATAGGTAACCCCCTACCCGATGGCGGCTTTGTAACGAGTTTTTCAGACATTACAAACCATATAAGTACGCAAAATGCGCTTGAAGAAATTAACATGGATCTTGAAAACCGCATTGAAGCGCGAACCCAAGAAGTGCAAACCATTAATAAAGATTTACAAGCACAAATAGATAGCCGAGTAAAAACAGAGCAAGCACTTACTTTAGCCAAGCGCGAAGCAGAGCAAGCCAACGACAGTAAAACGCGATTTTTAGCACTGGCTAGCCACGATATTTTACAGCCTCTTAACGCGGCGCGTTTATACCTTGCAGCCATTGATGAAAAGCAGCTTGATACAACTAACCAAAATAGCTTTAATAAGCTTGGCCACAGTTTAGACTCAACCGTGCATTTAATGTCGGCCTTACTAGAAATTGCCAAGTTAGAGCAAGGCGCAATGACCCCAACTCCACGGCACTTTTGTATAAACGATATACTTATGCCACTGCAAAGTGAGTACGCTATTTTATCAAGCGATAAAGGCTTAAAACTAACCGTGCGTTCAAACGCACAAATTGTGCATAGCGACATTACCTACTTGCGCCGAATTATACAAAACTTGGTGTCTAATGCGGTTAAATACACCGAAACAGGGCGAGTATTAATAGCGTGCAGAAACCGTAAACACAATTTACGTATAGAAGTATGGGACACCGGCCCAGGTATTAGCCAAATAGAACAAGCTAAAATATTTAACGACTTTTACCGTATAGAAGCTGGTGATAACAAAGGCGTTGGTTTAGGGCTTGGCGTTGTAAAACGTATGGCCGATTTACTTAGCTTAGAGCTTGATGTGCACTCAGAGCCCGGAAAAGGAAGCCGCTTTAGTATTGAAGTACCCTATGGAGATGCGCAGTTTGTACAACAAAAAGCAACGGCCAGCAGCTTAGTAGAAAACCGCGCCGCGATTAACATAGTCGCGGTAGACGATGACCCCGAAAACCTAGCAGCAATGGCCAGTTTACTTAAAAAATGGCAAGCCAATTACACCTTGTTTGACGATGTAAATAAAGTACTCGCGCACGCTAAACAGCACGCAGCGCCCGATGTAATTTTAATGGATTACCAATTAGGTAATGATTGCGATGGTATTTCGCTTATAAAAACACTGCGTGATACATGGCAAAGCGAAGTGCCCGCCATACTTATAACCGCCGTACGCGACACCGAGCTTAAACAAGAAACCAAAGCGGCTAATATTCATTATTTAAGTAAGCCTATTAAGCCAGGTAAGCTAAAAGCACTGCTTAATCACAGCACGTAATAGCTAATTAGCAGCAAAAAATAAGCCCAGCATTAGCTGGGCTTATTTATGTGCTTAACCAAGGCGTTGGATCCCTTAATTATTAGGCTGGTTTGGCTTGGCTACGCAGTTTTTGAAATAACCAACTAAGCCCCACTAACGACAAGCCCAAGCCAATAAACGACAGCGCTTTTAAAAGCCCCGTTAAATTAGCCATGTCCACTAAGAATACTTTTAATATAACGGCTGCCAATAATCCTAACCCTATTTTTTGGATTAATAGCTGATTTTTTAAATGCCCTAACACCACAGTAATAGCCCCTAACACAAGCCAAATAACCGAGTAGCTATAAAGCTCTGCGTTGCTTGCACCTGTTGATAAGTAAATATAAGGGCCCTGCCAGTATTGGCGTATAAAGCCATTAATTGCTAACACACTCAATACACCCGCTACTGTGAGTATAAATGGCGCAGCTTTTGTATACAGCGGTTTAATTAACGTATAAAGCCAAAGCACGAGACCCGCAGGCACTAACCAAAGCCAAAATAGCCAATTAAATACAAAATATTCGCCAATATAAATAGAGCTTAAAAATGGGTTGGCGTTTAGCAAGGTGCTCAGTGCAGTAACCCCCGCAGCGCCTGCTAATGCCATGCCTGCCACTTGGTATAATTTAGCTAAGCTACCGGCAATACGAGCACGGTGTAAATATACACAACCCAGTGCAAGCCAATTACAGGTGAGTAAAGCTTGTTCGTAAAAGCTCAAAGAATCAAACTGCGGATAGTGCCCTACCAGTTGATAGCTGGTTTCGGTGGTAATAAATAACGCCAAGCAATGCAGCGCTGCGCCTTCAAGCCAAACTTTTAACTGGGATGCGTTAAAGCATTTGGCTGCAGTGTAAAATAACACCACACACAAAGGATAAACTACTAAGCTCCAGTGTACACCCAATACACTAAGCGCTTCGTAACTTGGGGTCCACGGTGACAGTGTAAGGCGAAGTAGTAATGCAGCCACCAGCGCTTTAATTGGCCAATGTGGCATAGGCACCCGATAGCGGTTTATTAACACGCTAATAAGTAAAACTTGAATAGCCAGTGCAATGGTTAGCCCGCTGTCATTTAATAACATAGTAATAGCAAGCGTGATGTTGGCATTTGCCCCCACCCAATATGTAAAGCGCTGAAAAAGCGTTGCGCCACCTATTGCGCACTTAATTAAAATGGCGCTACTTGTAAGTAGTATCACTGCCCACAATGGATAGGCTGTGGCCAACGCATGGTTTGGGATTATAGCGTATAAGGTGGCAATCATTATAAATACGCTAAACGAGGCAGTAATATGAAAAGCCAACCGTTTAGGTTGCCACTTTATACCAAAATAGAGCCCATATACGCTGAGCGCTAACCCTAAAAATATAGCGCCACCATATTGGTGCCTAAATATAAATAGCGAGTCAGAATAATCAGCATAATAAGAAGGCGTGCTTAATAGCCAGAGTACAGCTATTAACATCGCCACCCCTTGCCATAAATCCCAGCGGCTATTTTTAAGCACTAAAAACAGCAATGTTAATATGCTTAACGCATTTATTATTTGCCACTGTAAGTAGTTATTACTATCAAAAAGCATAGCCAGTAACAAAGGGACAATACAAGCAAGCATTAAAGGGTTACTAGGGAGTGCGCTTATTAGGCGCTTTAAACTATGTGGGCGAGTTTCAACCACCGCAAGTTTTAACCCCAAGCGTGGCACGGCAATTAAACCAATAATACTTAATAGCCCATACGTGCCCATAAGCCAAATGGTGCTGCTGTTAGCTAAAGTAAAGCCAACAACATACCAGCTCAAATGCCCCGCCCAAAGTAAATACCACAGCCATGCACGCTGTACTTTATGCGCGACCAGCGCAGCAGATAAGCTCACAAACCCAATGTACATATAAAGCGCAAATAAATTATTGCTGCCGGTATTAATCAGCACGGGGACACAATAAGCACCAATAATACCTAGTACGGCCAATACTGGGCCAAGCATTATTGCCATAGCGCTCGCACTTATGGCAATAACCCCAAGTACAACAAATACTGTTAAAGGGCTGATCATGTTATAGCTGCTATACGCTAATAAGGTCAGTGCAAAGCACGTAATAAAACCCCCACTGGCAAGCGCTGCAGGTATATAGTTATTAAACCCTTCAAATACACTATTTTTGTAATGCATATAAGCTGCGGCTGCAATTAAGCCACCACCAAATAAACCGCCTAGAGTTAATCGCATTGCAGGAGAGAGCAACCCGGCTTCTAAACTGTACTTTGCTAAAAATATACCGCCTAGCGCCAATGCGATTGCGCCTATCCAGGTCATCCAGTTTTGTTCAAAGTCGCTACGCAATTTTTCAAAAAAAGAAGTAACAAGTGTGGGTTTGAGATTTTTACTGTCTTGCTTATGTTTACTGGCAGTAGCATTAGCGGGTGGCTTTATTGCTGAAGCTGGCGTTTTTACCTGCCCACGAGGCTGACTTGGCTGATTGGATTGATTAGGACTAACTTGATTAAAAGTCGCCTCATTGCTATTTGCTTGAGCCGTGTACGCATGTTCAGCTGTGGAGCAAGCGGCGCTTTTATCGGTGCTTTTAACGGCGTCTTCATCGTGGCTTTGTGCGTTGTTAGCTAATTCTAAGCTGAGTACTTTTGCTTTTAATTGAGCAATTTCTTGCTTTAAATTACTAAGTTGTGCAATTGCGACAATACCGCAAAGTGCACCGGCCATTATTGCAAATGCAAATAAACCCACTATTCCTAAAAACTCATCCATGGCACGCTCTTTTTATTTATTATGTTATGAGTGTACCTAAAATTTTTAAAAGTTATAGCAATCTGCTTATATATGGGTTTATTTAATGTAAACAAAATCACGCTACAGCTAGGCAAAAAAAAGCCCCAAACAATAAAGCTTAGGGCTTTTACTTTCTAGAACGTGTTACAAGTTGCTTATTCTACGCTGTCTGTAATTGTGCGCGTTACACTCATTTTAAAGCCTGAACTGGTTGTCTCATCGTGCTCTAAAATTAAGATATAGTTACCTTCTTCGGTAAAATCTATATCGCTTTGTTGAATTAACACTATTTGTTGGCCGTTATCTTCGTATACGGCATACACAGTGTAAGCTTCATCATCTACATCAATTTCTTCTTGATCGTATCTATCTAAGCCATCAATTACATTGGTGGCGTCATCAACAGTTTCACCATTTAAGGTAAAGTACACGTCAACTTCGCTTACTGTTTGCCCTGCGTAGCTTTCAATTAGGTTAACAACCGAAATAGTATGGCTGTAGCTGCTAGGTGTTAGGTTTTCCTCAACACTCATCATGCGTAAACCATTATCGACATCGTTGTAAAAAACGCCTACCGCACTTTGCTCGCGCTCTAGGGTCATTAAAAAGTTATCGGCAAGCTTAGTGCCCTCTTCGTCGTACATTGCAACGCTGTAACTATTTGGCGAAAGCTCAACGTAATCGGTGTAGGTATCGCTTGCTACCGTATTGGTATCGTTAACTGTGGTGCCACGGGTCGTGCTAAAGCTAACTGGCGAGTAATCGTCAACGGTATTTATAAAGCGCAATTGGCCTAACGCTGATTGGTGCTTTAGTGCTGTAACATAGTTATTGTCAGTCACAATATCGAGCGTGATACCATTTTCTTCTGTTGCATAGCTTGGGCGGATCATGGCTACGTAGCTTTCTTCATCGTAAAAATAAACCGACTCCGACTCATACACTACATCAGTGCTACCTGCCTCAGTGATATAAATTGTGTAGTAACCCTCATCAAGGGTTTGTAAATCTAGCTCACTCAAATACTGTGTTGATGTAAATAGTTCAGCACTTTCAAATACGCCATCATCGGTTGCTAGGTAAATATCGTAGCTAGTGTCTTCACTGGTGATATTGTAAAAACCTAAGTTAAACTCATCTGTATCACTTGAAATGGGCACACTTAGCTCTGTGAACGTAGGTTCGTCAAAGTTACCGCTCATTACAATTAGTTCGGTTTTGTCACCTTTGATTGATACTTCTTGTTCGCTAATTGTAATGTATCTGTCGTTTGCATCTAAGTATTCAAAGCTTAAATCGTAAGTGCCGGTGCTGTAATTATGACGCGTGGTTACATCAGCAAAATCAGTGCCTGAGCGCTCAGTTTCGTCTACAAATAAACGCGTATATGGGCTGTTATAAGAGCCATTATATAATTGTACGTAGCCTGTATCACTTGAGCCGTCGCTGCCGCCACAACCAACTAGAATAGACATTAAACTTAGAGGTAAAGCAGCTTTCAACAGAGAGTTGGTCATTAAAGTTTCCTTATTATTAAAATCACTATTATGACTTCTTTGCTGCATTTTAATTTCATAGTTTACAAAGTATTACCCTCGCTGACAGTTCTTTACGAAAACGTTTAAAAGTGTAATAAATGTGCAAATAATAAGGACGTATTTTTACAAAAAAAAGATTTACGGGGCTATTTCAAATCGGTCTCGGCCATTATTTTTAGCAACGTATAAAGCCATGTCTGCGCGTTTCATAACTTTATCGAGGGGCTCATTAGCGCTTTGCAGCGCCATACCAATACTTACGGTAAGCTGTTTGACCTGTTTAACTTTAATATTGTGTGCAATGTCTATTAGTTGCCCACAAAATTCAGCCGCTTGGCTTATATTACCGGTAGGCAAATAGCCGCCAAACTCCTCACCGCCTAAACGAGCAAATACTGCATTATTAACAAATGCACTATTATACTTAGTAGCTAACTGCTGTAGTACTAAGTCACCTTCATCGTGTCCAAACTCATCATTAATTGCCTTAAAATGGTCAATATCAACAATTAAAATAACATAAGGCGTGGCGGAGGCGGTTTTAACATGCCGATAAAAATAACGCCTATTATGTACTTGTGTTAAGTCATCAGTAATTAGTTCGCGCGCTAAACGGTTATGAATACTTTGCACAAAGCGCATGGTTTTAAATAAGCCATAGGCGGTAAAAAGCATTCCCATGGTTCTGCATAAGTCTTCAAAATAAACACTCATCCAATAAGGCTGCACAACTAATTCATCTATTACATCAGCCGTTGTGCCCATACTCCATAGCAATAAACCCAATGTAGAAAACACATACGCTTGTTTTGAAAGCTCAGAGCATTGCACTATCCAAAATAAAAATACGAGCACGATGAGATTGCAAAAATCGGTAGTAAAACCGTACACGTTATTTTGCACATCTAAAGGGGGGAAAGTATTTAAAGCATAAAGCGAGAAGGTAATGATATAAAGCAATAATGCTATACTTACCGCTTTATTTACCCAACTCATTTTATAAAAGTTAGACAGCCTAACGGTAAGTTTTACAGTTTCAATCATAGGGCGGCGCTTTTTAATGCGTTATTAACAAACTATAGCACACCAGAAAAAACCGCTATAAAAGGTTAACTTACCCTGTACTTGCAGGGTTATTTCACCACCGTGAATACAAAGAGTTGAGCAAAGCAGACACAAATACAATGCAAAGCTAAAAACCCACATTTGCATTAGTACCTACACAGTTTTAGTCGCGCTGAGCAGCTTACTTATAACAACTAAGTATAAAACTATATTAAGGTGCTAAGGCCCCATAAAGCTAATATTAAAATAGTAATAGCAATCATCGCTTTAGTTTTGTGTTTACTGATTATTTGCTCGGCTTTATTACCTGCGTAATATACAACAACAGCTAAACTAAAATAGCGAATTGAACGAGCAATACCAGAGGCTAATAAAAACAAACCAATAGAGTATTTTGTAGCCCCAGCGGCAAGCATCGCAATTTGAAACGGAATGGGCACAATGCCCAGCGTCATTACAAACCAAAAACCTTGGCTTTGCATTTGCTGCTTTACATTTTCAAACTGCTCTTGGCTTGAAAACATTTCAATAACCCAGTCACCTATAGCGTCAAATAGGTAATAACCCAGCGCATAACCGAATAAAGCACCAATCACGCACCCAACTGTAGCCATAAGCGCTATTAACCAAAGCTTTTCACGACGTGCTTGCATAAGAGGCACAAGGACTGCTTCAAGCGGAATAGGGACTATTGTAGATTCTAAAAACGACGCTACGGTAATGCCTGTTAGCATATGTTTAGAATCTATAAAGTGCCGTGTTTTTTCTTTTAGTTTTTTTTGAATAGCCATGTAAATCCTTTTTTTGCTTGTGATGATAAGCCGTTGCTCAATGGGTTAATTCTTACATATTTACGTTAATACACGCTGAAAAAAGTTAAAGATTTACCTCCCACATAACCGTTAACAAATTAGCAATATTTATAAGAATATTTTATTATGTGCCAATGTAGTTAAATACCTACCAAAGCAGTTAAAATTTATGCAAAGTGCACGTTTTATCCCCTTTAGAAAACAAGATATTGTTGATATGTGCAGCGCTGAGCTCACAAACAACTCAGAGCAAACATCGTTTAAACAATTTTGCGATTTATTAGCAAGCCTTATCCATTACGATTACCATTCAACACTTGAGTCGCTCAAAAATAACTACGCGCCCTTTGATCCCGATAGCGATACGCGATCTTTAGCGCCAGTATCAGCTGATCAAAAAGCGCAGTGCCAACGCGAATTTGCTAAAGATTTTGCTAAGGTACTTAATGCAGCTAACTTTGAAGTGATCACCCATCAAGACCTACAAGATGCACTCAACGAAGAGTCACTATTTAAAGTACGCCTTGAGGTAGAGTTTGACGACTTTGAAGAAGTGGTTTTTTATCGTCGTGGCGAGTCGCAACTCACTGAAACCATAACCAGCTTTTGGGGTCTTCGTAAAAAGCCCCTGCACTTTACCAATTACGACCGCGTTGCGGTGTTTATTCGCTTTAAAGATAAAGCCTACTTTGAGGCTAAAAATAAAACGCCTTTAGGGTTTGAGCCAAGCTCTACCATAGTTAAGCTGTTTCAAAATGTACCAAAAGCCGACCTTGAAATGCTATTTCCGAATAGCGAAGTACGTATGCGCCCTATAGATAAAGTAATTATTGGCTCATCGGCTTTAGTAGGCGGTGCTGTGGTATTAATCACTAAGCTTGGCGCATCTATTTTATTGTTATTTGCTTTATTTGCTTTTTGGGGTGGCTTTAGGAGTGAGGCCGTAGAAATGACCCAACAACACTTTATTACCTTTGCTATTGGAATGGGAGTTTTTGGCAGCTTTATTTTTAAAGAGTGGAGTAAATTTAAAAACCGTAAAATTAAGTTTATGAAAGCGCTAAGCGATAACCTCTACTTTAAAAATCTAGATAACAATGCCGGTGTTTTTCATACCCTTATAGACGCCGCCGAAGAAGAAGACATAAAAGAAGCCCTGCTTGCCTATACATTTTTACTAAAATCAGAAAGTGGCTTAAGCGCACAAATGCTTGATGAGCAAATAGAGGCGTGGTTTAAAACAAAGTATAAATGCGAACTCGACTTTGAAATTAGCGATGCGCTTGAAAAGCTCACTCGGATGCGTTTAGTAACCTGCACTAACAATTTGTATAGTGCAATAAATTTAGATCATGCAAAAACTATTTTGGATGAGCGCTGGGATAACCTGTTTCAATATAATTAAATAACCTTTAAGGCGGTTAGCTAGATTTAGATTCGGGGATTAGCTAATCTTACTCAAAGTACCTTAACTTTAATTTATGCTTTAGCATATTGTATTTTATGATAGCTTATATATTGCCTGAGATAGGTTACTTTCGCCTATCACCTTGTAAATTAAATACTTTCTATACAAAATTCATTGAATAGAGCTTGACTTAATAGAGCAAGCTAAGAACAAAAAAAAGCCACTCAGTGAGTGGCTTTTGGTATAGCTAAGTGCATTACTCAGCTAAGTATACGTGTTGATTAAGCATTGCCCGGATTAGGGTTAGACTTTTCAGCTTGTATACGCATGTAAATCTCTTCACGATGCACTGAAACGTCTTTAGGTGCGTTAACACCAATTCGAACTTGATTTCCTTTAACACCTAATACAGTAACAGTTACTTCGTCACCAATCATTAGGGTTTCACCTACTCTACGAGTTAGTATTAGCATTCTCTTGCTCCCATGTTCCAATAAATTATAAGATTCCGCTTGACCATTTTAATGAAAAATTGATTGAAAAGTAAGTAAAAACTCCCAAACTATCCATTTTCTGTTAAAAATTCTGAGTGTAACGCTCTTACTGCTAGTTCTAAATACTTCTCGTCAATTAAAACCGATACCTTGATTTCAGACGTCGATACTAAAACTATGTGTATACCTTCTTGCGCCAATGCATCAAAAAATTGATGCGCTACACCACTGTGAGACTTCATTCCTATGCCAACAGCCGACACTTTTGCAACTATTGTATCACTAGAAATGCTATCAGCTTGCAGATTTACCTGTTGTTGAGTTAGTAAATCGTGTGCTTGCAAATAGTCATTTGAATGCACAGTAAAAGCATAGTCTATTTTTTCAAAGTTATGATTAACTTGACTAATCATATCTATTTCGATGCCATTTTCAGCAAAAAGTTTCAAAATTTTTGTAAGAGAATGAACACAGTATGGTACGCCATGTACCTTTATCAAGCATTCGTCACGATTAAACGCAATCCCCGACACAACCTTAGTTGGCATATCGCTCTCCTCAAAACTGATTAGCGTTCCTTCATCGGGCTCAAAACTCGAAAGCACCCTTAGCGGCATTTTATGATTACCAGCCGACTCAACAGCACGAATATGCAATACTTTTGCACCTAAACTTGCCAGCTCTAGCATTTCGGCAAACGTTACATGACGCATTCGCTGTGCAATTGGTTCTACACGAGGATCAGTAGTGTATACGCCATCAACGTCGGTATAGATCTGACATTCATCGGCTTTTATTGCCGCGGCTATCTCTACCGCAGAGGTATCGGTGCCGCCGCGTCCAAGGGTTGTAATATTGCCCTCTACATCGCGCCCCTGAAAACCGGCAATAATCGCAACCCGATTATGCTCAAGTTCATGCTTTAAACGCGTCGCAGCAACCTCTTCAATACGGGCTTTACCAAACATGTTATCGGTTTGAATATTAACCTGATCGGCTAGTAGACTTACAGCCGAATGGCCACGTTTTATAATAGCCATAGCAAGGAGCGAAACAGAAACCTGTTCTCCAGTGCTAATAAGTACGTCTAATTCTCGGCTACTCGGGCGAGTATCTATATGCTTGGCGAGGTTAATTAAGCGGTTGGTTTCTCCCGACATGGCCGAAAGAACCACAACCACTTGATGACCTTGCTGCTTAGTTTTAACAACAAGGTCGGCGACCGCTTCTATTCGCTCAATAGAGCCAACCGAAGTGCCGCCAAACTTTTGGACAATAAGTGCCACGTAAGCTTAAACTTTCTCACTTACCCAGGCAGTCACGCTTTCAAGCGCGGCATTTAGGTTTTCAGGCTGTGAACCACCCGCTTGTGCCATATCAGGACGACCGCCCCCTTTACCGCCTACTTGGCCTGCCATGTGGTTTACAAGCTCACCGGCTTTAACCTTACCGGTTAAATCTTTCGTTACACCGGCAATTAGGCTCACTTTTTCGCCGCTGGCAACACCCAGTGCAATAACACCTGAGCCAATCTTGTTTTTAAGATCGTCAACCATACCTCGAAGCGCTTTAGATTCAGTCCCTTCAACGTTTGCCACTAGTAGCTTAACGCCATTAATTTCAACAATCGAATCAAGTAAAGATGCACCCGCTGCACTGGCTAGCTTATCGTTAAGCTGTGCAATTTGCTTTTCAAGGCCTTTAGACTTTTCAAGAAGCGCAGTTACTTTTTCAAGTACCGATGCGCTATCACCTTTTACCAGCGCTGCTACATCGTTTAGCTGTTTTTCTTGCTCGCTTACATACGCCACTGCATCTGCGCCTGTTACGGCTTCAATACGGCGTACGCCTGCAGCAATACCGCTTTCAGATACAATTTTAAATAAGCCAATATCACCCGCGCGCTCTACGTGCGTACCGCCACACAGTTCAATTGAGTAATCGCCAATGGTTACTACGCGTACTTCATCATCGTACTTTTCGCCAAACAGCGCCATTGCCCCTTTTGCTTTAGCGTCATCAATCGCCATAAGCTCTGTGTTTAGGGCAAAGTTACGACGAATTTCATCGTTAACTACACGCTCAATTTCACGTAGCTCGTCTTTAGTAACCGCTTCAAAGTGCGAGAAGTCAAAACGTAAACGTTCAGGCTCAACCAGCGAGCCTTTTTGGCTTACGTGTTCACCTAATAATTGGCGCAGTGCTTCGTGTAAAATATGCGTAGCTGTGTGATTTTTCTTAATACGTTCACGACGGGCATCATCAATAGTGGCATCTACTTTATCGTTAACCGCAATGCGCCCTTGTACGCTACCGTGGTGCGCAAACGCATTACCCAGCTTAGTAGTGTTAGTCACTGTAAACTCACCACCTGCAACAGTAATGGTACCGGTATCGCCTGTTTGTCCACCAGATTCAGCATAAAATGGCGTATGGTTAAGTACCACAATGCCTTGTTGGCCGTCTTCTAAAATAGAAACCGACTCACCATTTGCAAACACTTCTACTACTGTAGCGCTGTGATGTGTGCTGTCGTAGCCTTTAAACTCAGTGTGTTTTTCTGACTTTAATTGCTCGTTGTAGTCGGCACCAAATTTACCCGCTTGCTGCGCTGTTTTACGCTGTACAGCCATGCACTCTTCAAAGCCTGCATGGTCTATTGTCATTTGGCGTTCACGGGCTACATCGGCCGTTAAATCAGCAGGGAAACCATAGGTGTCGTATAATTTAAATACTAAGTCACCAGGAATAACATCGCCTTTAAGCTCGCTTAGGCTCTCTTCTAAAATAGCTAAGCCACGCTCAAGGGTTTTACCAAATTGTTCTTCTTCAATGCGCAGTACTTTTTCGATAATTTCTTGCTGCTTTGCAAGCTCTGGGTAAGCTTGGCCCATTTGTTCAATAAGCGCTGCAACCAGTTTATAGAAAAACGCACCTTGTGCACCAAGCTTGTTACCATGGCGTACAGCACGACGAATAATACGACGCAATACATAACCGCGGCCTTCGTTTGACGGCATAACACCATCAGAAATTAAAAACGCACACGAGCGAATATGATCCGCCACTACGCGTAGCGACTTATCGTTTAAATCTTGTGCGTTAGTTACACTTGCCGCAGCTGCAATTAAGCCTTGGAACAAGTCGATTTCGTAGTTTGAATGCACGCCTTGTAAAATAGCAGCAATACGCTCAAGGCCCATACCTGTATCAACAGATTGTTTAGGCAGCGGCTCCATAGTACCGTCGCTTTGACGGTTATACTGCATAAATACAAGGTTCCAAATTTCGATAAAGCGGTCGCCATCTTCTTCAGGCGAGCCCGGAGGACCACCCCAAATGTGCTCACCGTGATCGTAAAATATTTCAGAACACGGGCCACACGGGCCAGTATCGCCCATTGACCAGAAGTTATCTGAGGTAGCAATACGAATAATACGATCTTCGCTTAGGCCAATATCATTGTGCCAAAAGCCAAATGCATCTTCATCGTCGTGATAAATAGTAACAAGTAGTTTTTCTTGTGGTAATTTAACAACCTCAGTTAAAAACTCCCACGCAAACTTAATAGCGTCTTGTTTAAAGTAATCGCCAAAGCTAAAGTTACCTAGCATTTCAAAAAATGTA
>NZ_DJHW01000063.1:75768-82075 GCF_002433295.1 Pseudoalteromonas sp. UBA6610
GCTGTGTAACCTACGTTTTCTAAATCGTTATGTTTACCACCAGCACGCACACAACGCTGTGCACTTGTAGCACGCGTGTAAGGGCGAGTTTCGGCGCCTAAAAACACATCCTTAAAAGGAACCATGCCGGCATTGTTAAATAACAACGTGGCATCGTTACCCGGAATAAGTGAAGCCGATTGGACAATTTGGTGCTGTTTGCTGGCAAAAAAGTCTAAAAACTGTTGCCTAAGTTGTGCCGTAGTCATGTGCTGCATGTGAAAATCTCACCTGTATTTACTGTGCTTGCATTGCAAAATCAATTTGTTCGTAGCTAAATCCTCGGTACATTAAGTAGCGCACGCGCTTAGCTTTATCTTTGTACTCGAGGTTGGCCGGTGTAGTTGAATACTTTTTGTTGTACGCTTCCTGCGCAAGCTCAAACCAGTCTATTTCAAGCTCTTCAACCACTCTTTCAAGTAGTGAACGGTCAATCCCTTTGCCTATGGCTTCGCTTTGAATGCGCTTTAAGCCATGGCCTTTAAAAATGTGTTTTCTGACAAACCCTTCGCAATAGCGTTGCTCGTTAATAAAATTGTGCTCTTCGCACCAATTAAGCAGGGTTTCTATAAACTCGTCGCTGGCTTCTTTTTGCTGAAGCTTAAAGGTTAACTCGCGGCGCGAATACTCTTGGCGCCCAAGTAACCACAGTACATAGTTTTTAAGCTTTTGTTTTAACTTATCATCCATTAAGCGTCAAAGCGCCCGCTTTGTTCACTGCTAAGTGGTTTAACATTGCTATCGTCACTTGGCGGTACAACTGGCATAAAAATAGCCTGATAAGATACAAAGAAACTAATGTAGCAAATTGGCATTAAAATCAACAGCGGTAAGAACGATAAGAACATAGAAAGCGCCATAAATAACACACAAATAATGCCAAAAACACTCAATGCGAACAGGTTATGATAAAAAACCAATAGCGAATTTTTAAGCGCCGTTAAAATGCGTTTTTCTTTACTAAAATAAATAAGCGGTACCGCGTAAGCAAACGCCATTAAATACACCGCCATTGCCACTAAAAATAGCACCACACTGGCGCCCGAAATACTATTTAAGGTTTGCTCAAGCGCAATGTTAGGATCAAGCCCCTCTTGGCTCATAATAGCCACCGCATCGGCAAATAGGCCATTAGCTAACAAGGCCATTAAAATACCCGCCCCCATTTGGTAAAGCGCTAAACGTAGTAGCCCTAAACGGTTACCTTTTGCGCTAAAGGGTTTGAGTATGTCTGCTAGCATAATTTTACCGCCCTGCTGCTTGCTAAGCACCGCTTGGTAAAAACCGGCGGTTAAAAAAGGCGTAGCAAGTGCCGCAACAACTTGCAGCAAAGGTAAAAATAACGACAGTATGCCCACTATGCCTATTAATAAGTGCATAACTACAAAGGTAAATGGCTGGGTTTTAAAAATATGCCAACCGGCTTTAAACCACTTTAGCCCGGCATCGGCTTTAAAAATTCGTAATTCGTTAGACATACTGGCTCTTAAATTAAAAAAACACGCCAAGTATAACTTGGCGTGAGGGGGGATTAACAGACACTACATGATTAAATAGTTAAGGTTTTTTAATTTTTTTAATATCTAACATATGTGCGCCGTGTTTTATTTTGGTTTCTAGGTAAGCTTTGTTACCTGTAAGGCCTGCTTTAATGTGCGCGTGGGTACCAATAACGGTGTCTACTTCAATGCCGGCATCTTTTAATGCATTAAGCTTTTTAGGGTTATTGGTCATTAATTTAACGTGGCTTAAATTAAGTGCGTTGAGCATTAATACCGCGTCCGAAAAATCACGTAAGTCGTCAGCAAAGCCTAAGTGGTTATTAGCCTCGTAAGTGTTCATCCCTTGAGATTGCAGCACGTAAGCATCAATTTTATTATATAAACCAATACCTCGGCCCTCTTGGCGTAAATACAATAACACCCCGCCTTGCTCGTGCATCATTTCAATACACTCATTTAACTGCTCGCCACAATCGCAGCGCGATGAATGAAACACATCACCGGTTAAACACTCAGAATGCATGCGAATAAGCGGCACATTTTGATTTACATCAGCATTGTTAAATACAAACGCAACGTGTTCTTGGCCGTCTTTTAAGCCACTAAAAGACACTATTTCTGCGGGAATATCACTATTTTTGCCAACATTAAGCTGGGCTCTTGCTCTTACTTGCGCCACGACAAATCCAAATAATTAAATAACTACGACACCATAAGGTGATAATATCACAAATGTTTAAAGTTAGATCGTAGTACACTAGGTTTATGGCAAATATATGGCGATTACACAGGCTATTTTCAATCTTAATATGCAATAAACTCCCACTACCTAGGGCTATTTCCCCAAAACAATGACAAACTTGTACGCATTTGCTATTTTAATTTTATTACTTTTACCACGCTGCTTATACATTAAGTTAATACACCGCACCTATAAAAAGCTAAAACGGTGTTACCTAGTTATCTCAGCAGGCACTTTTAGCACAGTTTAATGGCGAAAATTAGTTACAGCTTGGTGCACATGGGTATTAGGTAATTAGTTAGTTTTATAAGCAAGCGCCCACACAAGTGATAATGAAAACCATTATCACTTGTGGTATTTTGTTTCTAGATTGAACACTAATAGGGATTATTATGAAAGCACAACACCTCGCCTTAGTTATCGGATTAACCTTTACGGCTTTTGCAAGCCAGGCCAATGCAAGCCAAGTAAGCGATGATAAAGCCGCCTTTTCTGATGCATACCAAAGTTATTTAACGGCTGTTAAAAAAGACGAAAACATAGAGCAAGCAGCTAAACATGCCTATATTACAGGCCTTGCGCTTTATGGTGATAAAAGTGATAACACCGCAAGCCTTGCTATTAATTACGCCAAAGCAATTACAGCGCCGCGCTCTATCAACGACAAAAAAAATGTATCAGAGCAACGCTTCGAACTTTACTCGCAAGCCTATACAATACTGGCAAATAACCACGGTAAAAATGCAATAGAAACAATCGATGCCCTAATAGGCAAGGCTGAAAACACTAGCTCGGCCTATCAAGCCGATAACGATTACGACCGTATAATTGAAATAGCTAAAACACAAAACAACCCTAAATTTGTTGCCGACATGCAGTTTGAAGCAGCCTCACTGTTAGCCAAAAAATTTGCTCATAAAAAGTACCATAAAGCTAAAACGCTGCTTAACCAAGCTGATGACTACTACCGTAATAACCTAGACGACAACACCGTAGAGCGCATTAAAGCCGACTTTTTAATGGCGTCGTTTGCTCAAGGTAAGAAAAAATACAATGAAGCCATTGAACGACTAAACCATGTTGTATCGGTATTTGATAACAACTTAAGCTTTGATCACAGCGCTGAGCTTACTGCGCACTCAAAGCTTGTTAACCTTTACGAAAAAACAGGCCAAAGCGAACAAGCCACTAAGCATTGTTTAGCAATTGCTAAAATGGTGCCGTGGAAAAAAACACAAGAGCAAACACCTATATACCGCAAAAACCCTGAGTACCCACAAAACAAAGCGCGCCAAATGCGAGACGGTATTGTCGTTGTTGAATTTGACGTAGATACCGCAGGCTTTGTTAAAAACCCAGAGGTAGTTAGCTCACAAGGGGGGAAAGAGTTTGAAAGGTCGGCACTTACAGCACTTAAAAAGTGGCGTTATGCACCAAAATTTGAAGACGGCCAACCCGTTGTTGCAAGCACGCAAGTACAGCTCGACTTTAAAATAGCCAGATAACACGCAAGGTATTATAGCGTCTTTTTTGTTCAGGTAGTTTTACTCAAAGCTTTGCGAGTATTTTATCGCTTGCGGCTTCAATTAAATCGAGCACATTTTCAAAGCCATCATCGCCGCCGTAGTATGGGTCGGGTATGGCGCTTTGGCTTTGCTCGCCGTATTCTAAAAACAATGCCAGCTTGTAATGTAAATGAGTGGGGCACTTTGCTTTTAAGTCAGCTAAGTTTTGTGTGTCTGCCGCTAAAATTAAATCAAACTCAGTAAAATCGCTGCTGCGAACTGGCCGCGAAAATATACCTTTAAAGCTATAACCACGTTTTTCACCCGCAGCCATTGAGCGGCTATCTGGCGTTTTACCTTCGTGGTAGCCAATAGTCCCTGCCGAGTCTACCTTAACCTCAACACCTAATTTTTTAGCGCGCGCTTTTAACACCGCCTCTGCTGTGGGCGAGCGGCAAATATTACCTAAACACACTATCAGTACTTTTTTCATTAAGGCTCCTTTAGCTAATTTAACCACCTAGGCTTTAAAACTGTTTTAATATAGCCTCGTTATAGTCATCGGCATTTAAAGTCAGGTTATACTTGGCCGCCACACTATCAAGCTCGGCTTGTTTTATAGCTAACTCATCCATAGTAATGGTGTTATCGTCAAGCTGCCATAAAAGCCGTGAGCCCGCATAACTATAATGAATCGCTAACAATGCATCGGCATTACCCTCGCGCCCTGCCGCTTTTAGCTTTGGCATTTTGCGGGTTATTTTATTAAGCGCTTGTTTAAGCTCCCACACGTACACCACTTCGGTCATAAAACTATGGGTACGGTATTTATTTAACAGCCAGCCAATGGCTAAACTTGTTATAACAACACCGGTTAAATTCCAATGAAAGTGACTCCCGCTTTCATCAGGAAACAACGCAATTAACGTTTGCGATATAGCCAAGCTGCCAACAGCTAAACCCGCCGCACACCCTACAATTACCCTATTTAAATGTTTGCGGTAACGTGCTTTATCTATTTGTATGAGTTGCATAACAGCCTAAAAAATTAATAAGTAAAAATATAGCGAACGCTATTGTAACTAAACCCCGCAATTTTTATAAAATTATTTAACCCCTTTTTGATTTGCCCTCCGTTATAGCTTTTAAACAACCCAATAAGTTTACTCGGAGCGGCTCATGCACACACTTGAAGTACCCAATAATTCAGCATTTATTAAAACATCAACCGCCGTTATTGGCGGCGCAGTAATGACCTTTGCCGCCTTTGCATTTATGCAATACTTAATTAGTGGCGAGCAGCGCGCACCTATAAAACTCGGCGACGATATTATTGTAGAGATTTTTCAGGCTCCAGAGGATTCACAAGTAAGGCATATACAAAAAATACAGCCACCACCGCCTGTACCAAAAACACCGCCTAAAGCGCCACCAATCGATACCTCAAACGACCCTGTAATAGCGATTAACGAATTAACACCAATCACTATTGATGATTTTGGAGATGATATAAATAGCACGATTAACCGCCCAACAGGCGATGCAACACCCATAGTGCGCATAAATCCAAAATACCCAACATCTGCCGCGCGCAATGGCATAGAAGGCTGGGTACAACTGAGCTTTAGTATTTCGCCCACCGGCGAAGTAATAAACCCAGTGGTAATAAACGCCGAGCCCAAACGCACCTTTGACCGCGAAGCAATAAGAGCCATAAAGCGCTGGAAATATCGCCCCAAAG
Organism: Pseudoalteromonas sp. UBA6610; assembly: GCF_002433295.1. Classification (NCBI taxonomy): domain Bacteria; kingdom Pseudomonadati; phylum Pseudomonadota; class Gammaproteobacteria; order Alteromonadales; family Pseudoalteromonadaceae; genus Pseudoalteromonas; species Pseudoalteromonas sp. UBA6610. The sequence continues at coordinate 81,298 of NZ_DJHW01000063.1, forward strand.
TAATAGAAGGTGTGGCACAATTACAAACAGATCAAACCGTACAGCTCGATTTTAAATTAGATAACTCTATTTAACGGACTAAACGCCTATGCTACTCAGTATTAAGTCATGGTTATTTGAAACGCAAAGCAAGGATTGCATGGCAAGTTACGCAAAAAGTGGCGACAACCGCTACTTAGAGCAGCTTATTTCCCTATACAGTAACGATTTATATCACTACCTAGTGACGCAATCTAATACGCATTTAGCATACGACGTAAGCCAACAAACCTGGCTAAAAGTAATCGAAAAACGCCACCTTTACCAAGCGCAAACCACGCCAAAAGCGTGGTTATTTAAACTCGCGCGCAACACATTAGTAGACGAATACCGCAAACAACAGCGCTTTGTAGAGCTTGACGAAAACACCCACCTACCCGCGCAGCAAAATGAGCAAGGTAATAACAACAGTATTAGCAATATAAATTACCAAGCGTTCGATAGCGCACTCAAGCAACTGAGCTTTGTACAGCGCGAAGCCATTACCTTACAACAAGAAGGCTTTAGCCTTGCCGACATAGAGCTTATAACGCAAAGCAACCATGAGAGCGTAAAAACAAGGCTGCGCTATGCCAAGCAAAACCTTAAACGTTTATTAGGAGCAAACAATGAACAAGCCTGATGAGCAGTTTGACCAAAAGCTCACTCAACACTACAAAGAGCGAAAAGCACGCACTACACTCAGCGCTTCCCAACAAAAAGCGTTACTTAATAATGCCAGCCATAAAAAGCCCTCAAG
>NZ_DJHW01000079.1:0-7459 GCF_002433295.1 Pseudoalteromonas sp. UBA6610
AAGTAGATTCAATTACCATTGATTACCATAAATCGTTTATGCAACCGGTTAGCTGCAGTGCTTTTTTATTAAGTGACAAACGCCACTTTAGCCATATTACCCTTTACGCCGACTATCTAAACCCGCTTGCTGAGGCTGGCAATGGTACGCCAAATTTAGTTGATAAAAGCTTACAGACCACACGCCGTTTTGATGCCTTAAAACTGTGGTTAACACTGCGCACCATGGGTGAAGCGCCACTTGGGCGAGCGTTTGATAAAGTAATTGGCCTTGCTCGTCAAACCCATATTGTTCTTAACGACCACCCTGATTTTGAAGTTATAAATTACCCAGAGCTCAGCGCGCTGGTATTTCGCTTTGCGCCAGAGGAGCTAAAACATAACCCCGATTTACTCGACACCCTAAACCTGCACGTACGCCAAACATTCTTAAATACTGGTGAAGCCATGATTGCGCGCACCAAAATTAACGGCCGTCATTACCTTAAATTTACGTTACTTAATGCCCAGTGCCAATTGACCGATGTGCGCGCCGTGCTTGAACAAATTAGCACTATTGCGTGGCAAACGTATAAGGAGCAAAAATAATGAGTAACCAACCTTATGACTTTATAGCCATTGGCCTTGGCCCGTTTAATTTATCGTTAGCGTGTTTAAGTGAGCCGCTAGAGGGCGTGAAAAGCTTATTTTTAGAGCAGCGTAGCCAATTTGATTGGCACCCCGGCATGATGCTAGAAGGTGTTACCTTGCAAACACCGTTTATGTCTGACTTAGTGACTCTTGCAGACCCTACCAGCAAGTACAGTTTTTTAAATTATGCCAAGCTTAATAATCGCTTATACCCATTTTATATTCGCGAGAGCTTTTTTTTACTGCGTAAAGAGTACAACCTCTATTGCCAGTGGGTGTGCTCGCAGCTTAGCAACGTAAGCTTTGAGCAAAGTGTAACAAAGGTTGAGTTTTGCCAGCAAAGTGAGTGCTATACCGTTACTTGTAAAACCCCAAATGGGGAGCAGCACTATGTTACGCGCCACTTAGTGCTTGGCACCGGCCCTGCCCCATATATTCCTGATTGCGCAGTGCAAAGTAATTCAAATAACGTACTGCACAGTAGCGATTTTTGCCACCGCCTTGATGAGCTAAAAGCGGCTAAACGTGTTACGGTTGTAGGAGCTGGGCAAAGTGCGGCTGAAATTTATCACACCTTGTTACAACAAGCTGTGCCACAAGGTTTACAACTAGATTGGATTGCGCGATCGCCGCGTTATTTTCCGCTGGAATACACTAAACTCACCCTTGAGATGACCTCTCCTGAGTATGTTGATTACTTTTATAATTTAAAAACCGAGCAACGAGATTGGCTTAATCAAAATCAAAAAAACTTATTTAAAGGCATTAATGGCGATTTAATTAATGACATTTTTGACACCCTTTACGCGCAAAGCCTAGATGGGCCCATTTCTACCACATTTAAAACTAACAGCAAGCTTACTAATACACGTAAAAGTGCTGGTCGCTTAGTCACTGAGTTTTATCATCAAGAGCTAAATGAAGCCTTTGAAATAAAAACCGATTACTTAATTTGTGCCACAGGCTTTAAATACAAGCGCCCTGCTTTTTTAAACCCCATTGCACAGCAGCTCCCAGAAGATGAGCAAGGCCGCTACTTAGTTAGCCGCGAGTATGCAATAGATAGCGAACAAAAACGTATATTTGTACAAAATGCAGAGCAGCACACCCATGGCTTTGTAACCCCCGATTTAGGCATGGCGTGTTATCGCAACAGTATAATTTTGCGCGAAATACTCGGTTATGCGCCGTATCAGGTTGAGCAAAAAATTGCTTTTCAGTGTTTTGATTTAAGCGATGTAGAAACCCATTCACAGCAAAAGAGTAACGCCGCATGAGTTTACGTTTAGCGCTTATTTTGCTTACGGTTATTTCGGTAGTGTGCGACACCTTATTACTGCCGTTTTATCCGCAATTTTTTGCCAGCGAATTTTCTGTAAGTAACCCCACACTTATTGGCGTGTTTGTAGCTAACTGTTGTATTACCGTTATGCTCGCGTTGCCCCTGTGGGCAAAGGTTGCCAAAAAATACCACGAGCTGGCTCTTTGGCTTGTAACGCAAGTGATTGCCGCTTGCTTTGGTTTGCTTTGTTATTTTGCAACTAACGTGTGGGAATTTTGGTTTTATTATCAGCTTATGTTGGTGCTTAAAGCCAGTTACCTGCTTATTTACCCGTTTGCACTGCGTTTAGAGCAGCAAAGTAAGCATCTTTCTATTATTGGCTTGTTTTCGGTACTTATGCACTTTGGTGCTATTGGCGGCGCGTTAGTGGGCGGGTACTTTTTTAGTATAAATGCACCGCGTTATGCATTGTTATTAAGTGCTGCGGGCGATGTTATACAAGTGCTGCTGTGCGCCTATTTAATGGTGAGCTTAAAGTTAGGTATTTATCAGCACGCGATTGAAAGCGAAAAACCACGTACTCGTACACCGTATTTTATTTGGCAATTTTGTTTTATAAGCGTGGTTGTTTACTTTAGTGCGTTTTTAATTAGGCCGTTTTTTACTACCCATTGGCAAGGAATGAGCGCGCAAAGTAGTGCATTCCAAAGTGCGCTTGTGTACGCCATTCCTGCTTTTTCAGCTCTACTTATGCTGTTGTTTAACCACTTTAGGCAGTACTTACCTTTTCCTACGCTTAGCCGCACTAGCACGCTATTGTGTGCGCTTATTTTTGGCGCTATTGGGCTTTATTTACAGGCGCAAGAGTCGGTGTGGTTAGTTGTCAGCTCTCGCGTTTTATACGGTATAGCGCTATTTCAGGTCATGGTTTTATTAGAAGTGATGTTATTTGCTAAAAGCGAGCCTGCTCACTACGGCAGTGATTTTGCCAAAGTGCATATTGCGCAAAATATTGGCGTTATTTTAGCGTCGTTATTAGTGGGTATGAGCGTGGAATATTTTAATACCACCGTGCCTTTTTACTTTGCTGCCATTGGCTTTGCAAGCCTTGGCGCTATTTTGCTATGGCGCGTTAAATTTGTTGGCCAAGCTGCACACACAGCCACTTAATAATTAAAAAGATTTAGGAGTTTTTATGTATTTTTCATCTTTTGTAACCACGTTACAACACACAGGTAATGTGACTATGCGGTTACTACAGCAAAGCGATATGCCCATAATTTGCCAGTGGCTTACACTGCCTTACGCCCATTTTTGGGGTATGAGCAAACACACACCCGAGCAAATGTGCAGCGCCTACCAAGATATAATTAACCACCCGCACCATCATGCCTATGTTATTGAGCAAAATAATGAGCTGCTTGCCTTAGTTGAGCTTTACAGCCCAAAGCACGACAAACTACTCGCAGCTGCCTATGAGGTACTGCCAAACGATACCGGCATGCATATTTTACTTGCCCCAAATACACAGCCTAAACGCCATTTTAGTTTTGAAATAATGCAGTGCGTATTGCACAGTATTTTTACTCATAATGCCGATGCACGCGTAGTAGTAGAGCCCGATATTGCCAATAGTAAAATTCATACCTTAAATAAGCGTTTAGGCTTTGTGCATACTAAGCAAATAACCTTTGGTGATAAAAACGCCTACCTTGGGTTTTGTAATAAAGCTGCATTTGAAACGCACGTTAATTTACATCACAAAGCGCAAATGCCAATAAACACCGACTATGTAAAGTTTGACCACTGGCAATGGGCAAACAGGCACTTACAAAGTAAAGCCATTAGCGAACTGGTACACGAGCGCTTATTGGTTGCAGAGCAAACCCCACAAGGTTTTAAAGTAAATATTGAAGGGGGTTATTTTATATTTAATGGCCGTGCTATGGCGCTTAACCACATAGATATAGACGAGCCAAGCTTATGCTTTTATAACCTTAACAACGAGCAAGTAGAGCTTGATGTACTGCACTTTTTTAGTGTGCAAGGCCCTGCGCTGGGTTTAACTGGCGAGCGTTTAGCCACCTACCTTGAAGAGCTTAACGCCACACTTGCGAGTGCCTGTTATAAACGCGAAAACAACACTCTTAGCGCAGCCGAACTTGCGCAATTAGGGCTGCAACAAATAGAGGCTGCAATGAGCGAAGGCCACCCTGCGTTTGTGGCTAATAATGGCCGAATTGGTTTTAGCAAAAGCGACTTTTTACGCTATGCGCCAGAGGTGGGTAAACCGTTTAAAGTGCTGTGGTTAGCGGCGCACAAAACAGTATGTGATTTTGCTTATAGTGAATACTTTAGTGATTACCCAAGCCATATTAGTGGCGAGCTTGATTTAACCACTCGTAATGCGTTTAACAAAGCGCTAAAAACGCAAAACCTAAACCCCGACGACTACCTATTTATGCCTGCCCACCCGTGGCAATACCAACATAAATTAAGTGTGGTGTTTGCCAACGAGTTTGCCAATAACCGTTTAGTTTACTTAGGTGAAGGCGACGATTTATATCAAGCGCAACAATCTATTCGCACCTTATATAACTGCTCGCATCCGCATAAGCCGTATTTAAAAGTGGCGCTGTCTATTTTAAATATGGGCTTTATGCGCGGGCTTTCGCGCGCTTATATGGCGGTAACCCCGGCTATAAATGATTGGGTATTTAATAAAGTAAACTACGACCCCACGCTTAGCGCGTGCAATTTTACGGCACTAAGAGAGTACGCCACCTTAGGGTATGCGCATCATACCTTTGAGCAAAGCGCGTTGGGCGATACACCGTACCGTAAAATGTTTGCCTGTTTATGGCGCGAAAACCCAAACCATAACTTACAAAATAATGAGCAGCTCACCACCATGGCCGCACTACTGCACCTAGATAACAACGGTAAAAGTATGGCAGGTGCATTAGTAGATCAAAGTGGTTTAAGCACACATGCTTGGCTGCAACACTATTTTAACGCCTATCTTATTCCGTTAGTGCATTGTTTTTATGCCCATAAATTAGTGTTTATGCCGCACGGCGAAAACCTTATTTTAAAACTTAAAAATTCAGTCCCTGTGGGCGCTTACATGAAAGACATAGGCGAAGAAGTCGCGCTGCTTAATAGCACTGAGCCGTTACCTGATGAGGTTTCGCGTATTCATATTGCTATGCCAAAAGAGCTTGAATTACTGAGCATATTTACCGATGTGTTTGACTGCTTTTTTAGATACCTAGTGGCTATTTTAGTAAGAGAAGAGCGCATTACCGAGCATGACTTTTGGCACGGCGTTGCGCAAAGTGTTAAAGCGTATCAACAGGCTAACCCTGCCTTAAATGCGCGTTTTAAAGAGTATGATTTTTTTAGTGATGAATTTGCACACTCTTGCTTAAACCGCTTACAGCTTGGCAATAATAAACAAATGGTTGATTTAACCAACCCAGCAGGCAGTTTACAGTTTGCCGGAAGTTTAAATAACCCAGTATCGGCAAAGTTGTATGGCTAAGCCAGTAACCCTTGCGCACTTTTTATTTTGCCCAAGTGAGCCAGCTACTGCGGCTCACCCAAGCTTAGATTTAGTGCGCAAATTAGCGATTCATTGCAAGGCGCATTACCCACATGCGCCTGGGCAATTTATTAGCCGGCACTTATATTTGCAGCTTTGTTGGCAAACTATGTATGCCTATTGTTATTGGCGTACTTCTAAACAAAATGCACATAATCCCATGCAATTACAGCTTAAAATTAGCGGCGCTTATAGCCGAGGGTTTAACCTCAGCGGTGCGCCTATATTAAGTAAAGCTGAGCAAAACAATGCACTTATTGAGTTTATTAGCTGTGTAGGAAAGTGGATAAATACCGATTATGCGCTGGGAAAAAAAGAGCAAGGGCGCTTATTAATCGACACCCTTAACAGTGCATTTGAGCGCGCCCATAGCTTAAATTTAGCAAGCGCTGATCACACTACACATTGCCATCAGCAGCTACACAATTTAATCAGCAATCACTTTAATTTAAACACCCCATTTAAATTAACGGCCGGTCGCTTAACGTGCTGTCGTTATTATTTAGCTGGTTACAGCAAATGCCAAACCTGCCCTAAAAAGGATATTAAAACCAATGAACACACGTCTTAAAACGATAGACCTTGCCCGAGGTGCGAGCGTTTTTATTATGATTTTGGTACACACCCTATGGATGTACTCGAGCACAACGCTTCAAAGTGAGAGCCTATTTGGTGCTGTTATTCATATACTTGGCAAAGGCACCGCCTCGTTTTTGGTGGCAATGGGGCTGTCTATGGCGCTTTCGCGCAGGCAAACCCCCATGTTATTAATTAAGCGTGGTATACAGCTTTTACTCCTTGCCTATTTAATGAATGTGGCAAAATTTTGGCTACCCATTGAGGTATTTAATACCATGCCCGAGGCATTTATAAATGCCTATGGCTGGCAAAGCCCGCTCAGTGCTGGGCAGTTACAATTTATGGTGTTAACCGGTGATATTTTACAACTTGCTGGGGTGAGCTTAGTGCTGTTTGGCGCGCTTAATATTGCCCGCTGGAAAACCACATGGATTGCATGTTTAGCCATGGCTATTGCACTTGTAAGCCAGTTTGTTAGGGGGCAGCAGTTTGCGCTTTCGCCTTACATTAGTGATTTGTTTTTTGCTAATAACTACCAAGTTTATTTTCCGGTATTTCCGTGGGTAAGCGCTATATTAACCGGCTACGTGCTTGGGCGTGTATATATAAATAGCCAGCGTAATGCAGCGTATTTATTTAATGTGTGTGCAAAGTTAGGGGCCGCATTATTAGTGATTGGTTCAGTGTGGTTATTTATTGATTTTAAAGGCCAGTTTGGTAACTTTTTTCACTTAAATGGCGGCGGTATTATTTATTTAGTTGGTTTAAATTTATGTGCATTAGCCTTAATAGAATATGCCATTGCCAATAAATTTAATGGCCCTATTACACGCGCTCTTTTATATGCGAGCAAACATGTAACGGCCCTTTACATTATTCAATGGGTGCTAATTTGCTGGCTTATGGGCGTGTTTGGTTATCATACACAGTCGTTTTGGCCAACGTTGTGCTTAATGGTACTTATGAGTTTATTAACCTTTGCGGTGCACAAAGTGTATTTGCAAGCTAAGCAAACCATATTCGCTATTAAGCAAAAGCCTAAGCGCACAGCATAAATTAAACTCTCTGGCTATTACTGGTAAAGTAATAGCCAGCCATAAAAAACGAACATAAAAAATGAGCAATATACACATGGGCTAAGAGTATATAAAATCTACTTATAACGTGGAGCATACAAAAGGAGTCTATTAAGTAGGTAATGAGTGCAGTCGTGCTTTGCATTTACCACGTTATTTATAAGCAAGATTGTGTATTAGTCAGTTATTTTGTTTTTTTGGAGTTTAGTTTGAAAGTAGAGCAGCCTGTATTAGGCAAAACTGGCACGTTAATTTTTTTGTTATTTTAGGGCGTGTTGATCTTTGCGGA
>NZ_DJHW01000011.1:0-5082 GCF_002433295.1 Pseudoalteromonas sp. UBA6610
TTCGACCACTCTGCCATCTCTCCGCACGGCCTGCATAATAGGGAAACCCATTGGCTTTGTGAAGCTTTTTTTTAAAAAAATTGTTTAAGTGCTTAAAAAACAATTAATTTGTTTAAAGATGAAACAAATAATTTCTTTTTGATGCTTAAATGAACTTTAATTAAAAAATAACACTCTATTGATCTACAAAGGTTTGCCCAAACATATAAGAGTTGGTAATCTAATTTTAGTTAAATTATCGAAACAAACATGTTTCACTTAAAGGAGCTCTACAATGGCATTTAATCATTCGTACAATACCGCTAAACCGGTAATGTCGACCATTGAAACAAACAAGGTACTTAAAAACACCTATTTCTTACTGGCCATGACATTAGCATTTAGTGCTGTTACGGCGGGTATTTCAATGGCATTACAATTACCTTACTTTATGGGAATTGTGTTCACACTGGTTTCGTTTGGTTTATTATTTGTTGTAAACAAAAAAGCAGACTCAGCCTCAGGCGTGTTTTGGGTGTTTGCTTTTACAGGCTGTATGGGCGCAGGCCTTGGCCCACTACTTAACTATTATGCGGCTATGCCTAATGGCCCTATGCTTATTATGCAGGCGCTTGGTTCTACTGCATTAATATTTTTTGGTCTATCGGCTTATGCATTAAACACTAAAAAAGACTTCTCATTTATGGGTGGTTTTTTAACAGTAGGCTTACTAGTGGTTATTGTTGCAAGCATAGTTAACATCTTCATTGGCAGCTCGCTGATGTTTATGGTGCTTAACGCTGCTGTTGTGTTAATTATGTCTGGCTTAATCTTATTTGATACTAGCCGTATTATTAATGGTGGCGAAACTAACTATATTCGCGCGACGGTCGCTCTATACTTAAACGTATATAACCTATTTACTTCTTTACTGCACCTTCTTGGCGCAAGTGATGACTAATTAAATAGTTCTGTTAAAATAGCCCCTTTATTGGGGCTTTTTTATTGGAATTGTTTTGGCGCGATTTGTTCTTTCTTTACATACTCCTCCTTCAGATCATGACTCAACGCAACGTATTATAAAGTTTGCGAATGCATGTTTAGCACAAGGCCACACCATAGATGCGATATTTTTGTATCAAAATGGGATTTATCACGCATCAGCTCACTTTGAGCTAGCCTCTGACGAGCTGCAAATTCCTACGCAATGGCAACAACTTGCAGATAAAAACGTTAACTTAATGCTATGTATTACCGCAGCAGAAAAACGCGGCTTAAACACAAGCCAAACAGGTGTGTTTACTGTAGCCGGGCTTGCAGAATTTGCCATGCTAGTGAGTGATGCAGATAAATGGATACAGTTTAAATGAAAAACGTTTTAGTAATGAGCCAATCCAGCCCTTTTGATGAGCTTAATACCCGCGATGCCCTAGACATGGCACTAATATTTGCCGCAGTTGATCAAAATATTAGCTGGCTATTTAGCGGCCCTGCAGTGCTTGCTTTAAAACATAATCAATCAACACAGCAACTTGGTGTAAAAGATTTTTTTAAAAACATCAAAACGCTTGAAATCTATGAAGTAGAAAACATATATGTATGTGAAAAATCGTTACTAGATTATAACGTAAACAAATCTCAATTAATTATTGATTCAACCAGCCTCAATTACACTGAGCAACAACAGCTGATCGGCCAGCAAGATTTTGTGGTGAACCTATGAGTACATTACACATTTTTTCAAAGCCACTGGCTTATTACGACTCTACTCAGCTGGAAAACTTAATTAAAGACACCGATAAAGTACTCCTTGTTGGTGATGCCTGTTATGCCGCTAAGCAGTATTTTCAATTAAACGATTCGCTATTGTTGCTTTTAGAGGATGCGCAGGCACGCGCAGTTAAACTAAGCCCAGGCCAAACACTTATTAATTACGATGAGTTTGTTGCCCTTACTCTATCTACTAACCAATCTATTACCTGGTAATCCATGCTTGAATTTAATAATCAACAAATCGACACTGATAAACAAGGCTACTTGCTAGATTACACTTTGTGGACAAAAGAGTTAGCCCCCATTATCGCCGAGCAAGAAAACATTATCTTGAGTGAACAACACTGGGAAGTGATTAATTTTGTGCGCAATTTTTACTTAGAATATAACACCAGCCCAGCAATAAGAATGCTTGTTAAAGCCATGGCTAAAGCGCTTGGCGAGGACAAAGGCAATAGTATTTATTTGTATAAATTATTTCCCAAGGGGCCTGCAAAACAAGCCACAAAAATTGCCGGCTTACCCAAGCCCGCTAGGTGTATTTAATGGCGAACAAACCAATGCATAATCGCGCAAGTAAAAGTACCACTAAACGCACTACGGGTAGAACTTACTCACGCAGCGCGCTCACTAAAAAAAGCACAACTTCGCGTGAAATTCAACCCGCTATAGCGCCTAAAGATAGAAAAATTGTTTTATTTAATAAACCTTACGATGTGCTTTGCCAATTTACAGACGATGCCAATAGAAAAACCTTGGCTGAATTTATTCCCATTAAAGATGTATACGCTGCGGGCAGACTCGACCGTGACAGTGAAGGCTTGTTACTTTTAACAAACTGCGGAAAGCTTCAAAATACCCTTACCGCACCGAATAAAAAAACTAATAAAACCTATTGGGTGCAAGTTGAAGGCGAGCCTAGTGAAGAGGCCATTAATGCCCTGTGTAAAGGTGTTGAACTAAAAGATGGGACGACCTTACCTGCAAACGTAAAAATTATTGAAGAGCCAAAACTTTGGCCTCGTGTGCCGCCGGTAAGAGAGCGAAAATCGATTCCTACAACGTGGTTAAGTATTACAATTAATGAAGGACGTAATAGGCAAGTTCGCCGTATGACCGCCCATGTTGGGCACCCTACATTAAGGCTTATTCGCTACAGTATTGGCAATTACACGCTAGATGGCATACACAGCGCACAGTACAGTGTTATAAAAGGTGAGGTAAATGCATAAACCCCATGTAACGGTAGCTGCTGTAGTAAAAAAAGGAGAGCGTTTTTTACTGGTAAAAGAGCGAGATAAATTTACTTCTAATATTTGTTATAACCAACCTGCTGGCCATTTAGAAGTAAACGAAACACTGGCTCAAGCAGCCAGCAGAGAGCTTTTTGAAGAAGCAGGTTTGTCCCTAACGCCCACTGGCTTAATCGGTATTTATAACTTACATGCGGCTAATGGGGTGCATTACTTACGCTTTTGTTTTATGTTTGATGGCACTCAAATCACCACTGAGCCCTGCCCAAAAGATGCAGATATAATTAGTGCCAACTGGCACAGTTTAGAAGACATAAAAGCACTGCCTCTAAGAAGCCATTTAGTTTTAAAATGTATTGAAGACAGCCTAAACCGCCCTATTCAAGACGTAGACTTTATTTACGAGGATAATTAAACATCTGCGCTTTATATAATTCTCAAAGCTATATAAATAGTCCAAGGCTATAAATTAACTTAATGCTAAACAATTTCGTCCTTGCCTTTTTGAATAATAAAGTGCGCTATCGGCGGCCTTAATAAACTCTTTTTGATCGCAACTATCATCTTTATTAATTGCGTGAATACCCATGCTCAGGGTTAAGTAGCCGGTAAAGCTGTCTTCATGAGGGATGTGCAGCTCTTCGATTGCTTTTTGAATATGCTCAGCAATAAATAAAGCCCCTTGTTTATCGGTTTGAGGCAGCAATACAACAAATTCTTCTCCGCCATAACGCGCCACAAAGTCCTCGGTGCGGCTTACCGTGCACGCTATTGCTTGCGCCACGTTATACAAACATAAATCACCTTCAACATGCCCGTAGCGGTCGTTAAAGAGTTTAAAGTGATCAATATCGATTAATATAATCGCCAAATCGTCACCACACTCAACGGCTTTTTCAAACTCTTTACTTAGCTTTTCATCAAAACGACGTCTATTTGCTATTTGTGTTAGCGAATCTAAAAATGCCATGTCGCGTAAAATATTTTGATCTTCTAAACGCTTGGTCGCATCATTAAATACAGCAATATATTCATCGCCCAAATTGATTCCAGATACTTCCATAGTAATTGTATTACCGTTTTTACAAGTAACATGGTAATCATGCGCGGGAATGTCTTGTCCTGTTTCATTGCCAATTTCTAACGCCGATTGCCACGTTTTTTTCACGGCCTCTCGATAGTGAGGATCTGGGTATGTATTAACCCACCACTGCTCTAAGTTAGGTAAGTCATCAACGGTATAACCAAATACATCTATAAACCGCTGATTAACTCTAATAATATCACCGGTTTTAGCACACACATTAGAGATAGGCATAGGCAAAATAGTAAATAAATGGGCGTAGTGGCTCATCTCGTGGCGCTTCATAGGATGATGCATTTTTTTAGAAAGGAAACTGTATGGCACATCTTCTTTTTCTTGAGAAAGCGAATTATCCATACTTAATGCAAAATACCATTCATCCCACCAGCGTTTCATAGCCTCAAACAAGGCGGTTTCTGGCTCGTCAACTAATTCAATAGAACTTGAGACAGCATTGAAAATCTCATCAATAGGACTGTTTTGCTTGGCATCTGAGGGTTAAGTGTACTCAAAAATTTCATGAAAAAGCGTATACGTATCACGTTTTAAGTCACTAGTAGGCATTATGAGTAACTCATTTAGTTCATCGCGTGAGTTTGCAGCATAATATTGTATTAACGTTGAAAGCTTTTTTACCTGGAAGGCGTAATTCATATATTCATTCCGTTGAAAATATTTTTTATAAAAAAGTGAGTCTAATAAGCAAAATCTTACTGGCAGCTGAATTTACAAGCAAGAACAAGGCAATAAAAGCATTATTATCATTTAATAACGTAAGAATGGCACCGAAATATCTTTTTACAATCGATTATTTAAATTTTTCATCATTTTTTATGTTAAATACGATTCAGTCTTATTTGCTATTTATTATATGAATAAAATAACTACAAAATCGTGTGTTTGCGCCACTCCTCCCTTTAAGCAAAAACAAAATGCGTGCTATAATCGCGGCCTTTCCAAGTTAACAGCAATCTGTATAAGCGAAATTATTCA
>NZ_DJHW01000110.1:0-6520 GCF_002433295.1 Pseudoalteromonas sp. UBA6610
CTTCGGCCACTCGGACACCTCTCCAACGCATAACAGATTGTATTAACGGTAGTTTATTCATACCATTAATTAAATAGTGGTGGAGAGATAGGGATTTGAACCCTAGATAGGCTACAAACCTATGCCGGTTTTCAAGACCGGTGCATTCGACCACTCTGCCATCTCTCCGTGACGCAGAATAATACTTAGGTGATACCGTCGTGTAAATAGCAAATAAACTGTTTGCTTAAAAAGTAGGCGTAATTACGGTTTTTTTTGTAAATAGAGGGAAATTAGAAGGATTTAAACTAAAAATTAAAGGGTGGCAGCAAACTAAGGGAGCTAAAGAAGCGCTTTCAATAGTGGTTAGTTGTTTACTGCCCCTGCTTAATAAGCATAACAAGGTTGATTATTTGTATTGCGCGGCGCTGTTTAATGCTAACTTTTTGCCCATACGGTTTAATTTAGCAAGCATTTTAGCTTTACGGTTAGTTGGTTTTACGCCAACGTGGGCTGCTGCATTTTGGTTTAGGGTGTTTATTGGGTTCATGTCTTTGCTCCAAGGTGTATGTGTTTAAATCGCGAGCATTTTGACGCTTTTTTGTTTAAAAATACAACAATATAAACTAAGGCTTGGCTATTAGTTATTTTTATCTGAATTTGCATTGCTTTGTTTTTAATTAAAACTAATAAGTGCCCATTTTGCATAGTTATTTAATCAGGGGAACTAAGTTTTAATCTGTTTTATAAGTGTTTTTTTGTTTTTTTAATGTTTTTAGTAAATTTTTACGCACTTTTATGATTAATTATTCAGATAAATTAATTTTAACTTAATTCTTATTTATGCTGGTGTACTGGCTAATAGGAGATAAATTACTTGCAGTTGTTAATAATAGTTAAACCGAGCGTAAAAAGTGTGGTGTTAGATCACCTCGATTGGCTTAAAAAAACATGCCAGAAGAAAAATATTCTCTATATTACGGTTAAAACGACAGGTAATTTTGAGTACGACTTAGCAAACGTTAAATTGAATGCACAAAAAAGCCAAATAGCAGTGGCTATTGGAGGCGATGGCACACTTAATTTGGCACTTAATGGCGTGATTAACAGTGCATGTAGTTTGGCAATATTACCTTGTGGTACGGGCAACGATTTTGCCCGTCGCTTTCATTGCTCAGCTAAACAGTGGCAAAACGCTATTTTTAATGCCCCCACACACTTAATTGATGTAGGTAAAATTAATACTCGTTACTTTATTAATGTGGCTGGTGTTGGTTTTGATGCTCATGTAATTAAGCAGTTGGGTCATTTACAAAGCATGTCAGCTTGGCGCTATAAGTGGACGAGTTTTAAATCGCTCTTTACTTACAAAGCAAGCACACTAAATGGAGCATTTTTAAATAAGCAATGTAGCTATCAAAATTTAATAACTGTATTTGCGAACTCTCAGTATTTTGGTGGCGGCATTAAAATAGCCCCTAGGGCTAAAATTGATGATGGACTGCTTGATTGCTACCAAATGCAAGCGGGTAGTCTTGTTGATCACTTATATAGCTTTATTAAATTAATTTTTAAGCGCCACCATACTTTAAAAAAGCTTACTTATAGCCAACTCAAACAGGCGCGTATTAATACTAGAGATTTATTAATTGAGGCCGATGGCGAGCTAGTAGGTGTTACGCCCGCGGTTATTGCTATTCATGAGCAGGCTATTAATTTCCATATACCAATAAAAAAGCGCCTACAGTAGGGTAGGCGCTTTTGTGTTAGTGCGTTAAAAACGCCTCTAACTGGGGACGGAGCCATTTTTAGCAACGCAGCGGCTTGCTAAAAAGGCGTTAATTCTTTTTGTGGGGGTAAGTACAATTGCATTACCCAGTAGTACTAAACTAAAGCCGGCAAAGGTGTTTGCATGCCATTCAAAGCCTTCAAAAAAGCTGCTTAATGCAACGGCCACTAACGGAAACAGCACTATGGCGTAGCTTGCTTTTTCGGGGCCAATGTTTTTTAACAAGGCAAAATAGCAGCCAAACGCAATCACAGTGCCAAAAACAGATAAATACAATAGTGACAACCAATAGCTGGTAGGGGCACTAAAACTGACCGTTATACCATTTATTAATACATAAACGGCTAAACCTACTGCGCTATATAACATGCCCCATGCGTTACCCTGCAGCACACCTATTTGACGATTAGAATTACGTACACTAATCATATTGCCCAATGAAGCCACAAAGGTACCCCCAAGGGCAAGTAGTAACCCGACCAACGCCCCATTACTCAAGTCGAATTGCTGTAAATGCGGCCAAAACAGACAAATAATACCCACCACGCCGATTAGCGCGCCGCAGTAAATACGTCTGGCAATGGGCTTTGCAAAAAATAAACGGGTGTTGACTATGTTCATTATTAGCAACATTGAAAATGCAATAGAGGCCATTGCCGATGAGAGGTAGTTTTGTGCCCAATACAAAAGCAAATAATTTAAGCCAAAGTTAGAAATGGCCAATAAAGCAAAAAAGCCATGATCGATTAACGAAAATCGCATATTAGGCTTTTTGTAGGCCACAAATAGCCACATACATGCAGCTGCTATGGCAAAGCGATAAAACAAAGAAAGCTCCACAGCAATATCGCCTAGCTGAAACGAAATCGCGAGCCACGTAGAGCCCCAAATTAACACTGTTGTGAGATATAGCGCTGCGCTTTTCATGGCAAACCTCTAAAAAACCGATTGAGTGGTTATTTTAGAGTCTATCTGTATACTTACCATATACAGAAAAGTATAAATGTAACCTATACAGATTTGAGGCGAGATATGCAGCCAGCTGCCAATAAGCAAAAAGCCGAGTTTTTATACCAACAAGTTATTGAGCTAATTAAAGACATGCAAGCACAAAAGGTATTACTACCTGGAGAAAAGCTTCCTTCGCTTCGTAAAATGGCCAGTAACTTAAATATTAGCATTCCGACGGTTAAGCAAGCGTATCAAGCGTTAGAAGATCAAGGGTTAGTAGAGGCACGTGAAAAATCGGGCTACTTTTTAACGGTGCTTAATACGGTTTACAGTTTGCCAAAGCGTGTAAAACTAAGCCGCGAGCCTGTCACTGTAAATAAACAAGCATTAATAGAGCAGGTATACAGCGCTATTCATCAACCTAATGTAATTGCCTTTGGTATTGCCAATCCCGTTGCTGCCGCGCCTACCGATAAAGCTTTAGCCCGTACCATGCGTCGGGTTATGACAATTGCTGGGGCGAGTGTTATTAATTATGGCCCTATTGATGGTTTTGCTGCGCTTAAAAAGCAATTAGTGCATAGATACTTAGGCTTTGGTATTGGTGTAAATATAGATGAACTGGTGATCACCAATGGCGCGCAAGAGGCGCTGGCTATCGCACTTAAGTGTGTTACTAAGCCCGGCGATGTGGTTGCAATTGAAACCCCCTGTTATCACGGCATTATTGAACTAATAGAGAGCTTAGGATTAAAGGCGCTTGAAATCCCGCTATGCCCCGACAATGGTATTTGGCTTAACGACCTAGCTCAAGCGCTCGAGCAACATGATATAAAAGCATGCTTGTTTTCGACCGCAATAAATAACCCGGTTGGCAGCTTTATGAGCGATGAAAGCCGCATGCAAATGGTGGACTTAATAGAGTCACATAATGTTGTTCTTATAGAAGATGATGTGTACGGTGATCTGCACTTTACTGCCAAGCGTGGCACGCCCGCTTTAGCGTATTCAAAAAAGGGGCTTGTGATCAGTTGCGCCTCGTTTTCAAAAACGGCTGCGCCAAGTTATCGAGTTGGTTGGTTAATAGCAGGCAAGTTTGCTGGACAAGCGCGCCGGCATAAGCGTGCATTAAGTTGCTCTGCCTCACTAATAAATCAGTGGACGCTTTCTGAGTTTATAGCCAGTGGTGAGTATGACCGTAATTTAAAAGTACTTAGGCAGCGCTTACGTAATAACAAAGAGCGCATGCGGTGGTGCTTATTAAACGCGATGCCTAACAATACACGTATTAGTGACCCTAAAGGTGGGTGTGTTATTTGGCTTGATTTAGGCCAAGGAGTAGACAGTCAAAAGTTATTTTTACTGGCGTTAGAAGCTGGTATTAGCATAACCCCCGGACTTATTTTTTCAGCAAGTAATAAGTATAAAAGCTGTATTAGGCTAAGTTACGGGGTGCAGTGGAGCGAAAAAATAGAGCAGGCTATTACCACGTTAGGTGCGTTGGCTCACACGCTAAAAGAATAAAAAAGCAGCACCTAATATACAAGTGCTGCTAAAGGGATGTTAAATACGGTGCGGTGTACTAATTTTGTTTAATGGTAAATAACTCGTAGCCTTTCAGCTGCGGTAACTGCGCTACTAATTGCTCTTCTTGCTGTGCTATGTTGGCAAAGCTGTCGCATAAAGAGTTGGCACGCTTTTCAAGCGCACTGGCATGCAGCTCTACTTTTTCTTCTATTTGCGCGCCCATATTTTCCATGCGTTGCTCAAATGCATCCATATCTCCACCCGAACCAAGCAGCTCAGAGCCTAAAGCAACTAAAATACTGCCCATTGATTGCATAACGGCAGACTCAACCACGGTTTCTATTTGCTCCTCAAATTGGTGTTCAAAGTTTTCACCAAATTGATTAAAGCTTTGTTGGCCCATTACAAACGTACCTTGTTGATAAAAGGTGTTTTCTACTTCAAGTCTTATATCGTCCATCAGGCCAGACAAGTCATCAAGGCCATCAATATTAAATGCGTTGGCTACTTCCTCTAATGCTACACCGGCTATTTTTACTCCGTCTAGGGCAATATTAGCGACCTCAGGTAGCTGCGTACGTAAGTTGTCAGAATACTGGGTAAGCGCTTGGCGTTGCTCGCTGTTAATGGATACTTGTTCGCCATTTATAGTTAAGTTGCCATTGCTGTTAAAGCGCATGAATTGATTAGATGCGGTAAAAATTTCTAATTCGCTAGGTTTAATGCGTACATCGTTTTTAAACTCTACATTGCACTGCTCATTGCTAAACGAAATACCCGCATTGCTATCGTTATGTGCCATTGCAGCGGGTGTACAAATTAAAGCGCTTACTAATAGTAAATTTTTCATGTTTATTCTCTAATAATTGTTGATGACAGCTAAGTATTAACAAGTTTGGTGCCATTATTTATTTTTATTTTAAAACAGTAGGTTATGAAAATTTGTGTGTTTGTAATGATTTTTAATTTTGATAAATAAACTACTTTTTAGTCAAAAACACTAAAAATAAATAAATGATAAATTTTATTTGTCGAAACGATAAAAAACTCTCACTTTCCACTTTCTTAATTTAGCGCTATTTATTCACAATATTGACATGAAGGCTATTTACGATAGTCACGTGGCTTTATTTTGGTGCTAATTTGTTCGTATCTTAGCGCTAAACATTTTTAATTTACCAAGTGCAGGAATAAACCTGAGTTGGTCTCAAACACTTTATGGAGTGGGTTGTGGGTAAGACATTTAGTTACGATGCGCTAGATGATGATTTTGTTGAAGACGAGTACGAAATGGTCGGGCGTAATCAGCATGACAAAAAAAAGCAAAAGGTGAAAAAGAAGTTGGAAGATTACCTTGAGCAAAAACGTTTGCGTAAAAACCTAGGTGAAGACGACTTAAACGATTACATAGACTAAATTGTGCTAGTTAAAATAATGCGCCTTTTTATTAGGGTTTGAATGTGCGTTTACGCATGTTTAAAGGCTAAACATTGGCAATAAAGAGGCTTTATGCCTCTTTATTACTTATTATGTACTTAATTTAGCGAGTGCTTGTTGAATAGTGGTTTCTAGCTTTTCTGGTTTTGTAAAAGGCGCATAGCGCTTGATAGGTGTGCCATCGGGCGCTATCAAAAACTTAGTGAAGTTCCACTTTATTTTGCGTGTTAAAAAGCCGGGTAAGGCCGATTTTAAATACCTAAATACAGGGTGGGCGTGACGACCGTTTACATCAACCTTAGCGGCCATTAAAAAGCTTACCCCGTAATTAATTAAACAGCCTTGTTGTATTTGCGTTGCGTCGCCTGGCTCTTGCTGACCAAATTGATTACATGGAAAACCAATAATAACCAATCCGCTTTTAGCGTACTTACTATGAAGAGTTTGTAGCGACTCGTACTGCTTAGTAAAACCACACTCACTTGCGGTATTAACAATAAGCACAACCTTGCCTTCAAAGTCGCTAAAGTTAATTGTTTTACCGTCTAACGCAGTAGCCGTTAATTGATGAAACTCATGCATGATGGATGCTTTTTTATTGTTGTTAGCTACATTCTACCCGCTGTAGCGCGTTACTAAAAGTATAAAATTTAGGCTTGTTAATACCGCCCTTAACTATGCGCTAATGGGTTGGCTGTTATTTAGGGCGTGTTGAACTTTGCGGATTGAAATTTGTTCAACCTAGGGGCGATCAAATCGCGGCGCGAGGTTTGTAACCTAGTGGCCTCGATAACTGCTCCTGCGTTATTCTAATGACTTACATCCATGTAAGAATAA
>NZ_DJHW01000065.1:0-18691 GCF_002433295.1 Pseudoalteromonas sp. UBA6610
AGTACAGTAAAACGTTCAAAGCGTGTAGGTAGTGGGATTGGACCACGTACTTGTGCGCCTGTGCGTTTCGCAGTTTCCACGATTTCCGCCGTTGATTGGTCAATCAAACGGTGGTCAAAAGCTTTTAGGCGAATACGAATGCGTTGATTTGACATTCTTAAACCTCAATATAAAGAGCATTTAAAGAGCATAAAAAAACGACCGAAACAATCTTAATAATTAAGATGCCGGTTGTTGATTTATATCTACGATGAGTTCCAAATCGGAACTCCTGTTTATTAGCTTGAAATCCAAGCTTAATTTATCCCTTCAAGTTCCAGAGGAATCTTGAAAGCCTGCGTATTATAGTGATATTGGTGATAAATGCAACAACTAATTGCAAATTAATTACGGGTGTAAGGCTGCCCAAATAACCGCCATTGGTTATTTATAGCTATAATTGAACTGCTCAGCACCAAATTAGTCTTATGTTTATAATTTAACCGATTACGCAAATTACAGGATTTTATAGATATTATGGTATCCTATGCGCTAATTTTGCTTTTAATACTCTCAATATGGTGAGTCGATGCGTTTATTAAATTATTGTTTGAATTTTCTTACTAGCTGCGTAAGCCGTGTTTTGGTAAAAAGTAAGGTCCTTCCCCAAAGCCCTATAGAACAATATGACCTTAATCCTGAACACCCTACTTTTTATATAGTACGTTTAAATTCGCGTTTCGATTTAGCTGCGCTTACTAATGTATGTAAAAAGCATGGTTTACCTAACCCATGTGAATATCAAACGTTAGGGAACCAAGAGTTGGCCCGCTTTATTGGTATTAAAAATCCGCCACCTTTATTTGGCGATACCGCGAAACCGACCGCCGCTTTATCGCAGGGTAAGCAAATAGTTGAACATTTATTAAATAGCGGGCAAAAGAATGTACAAGTGGTGCCGGTAACTATTTTATGGGGGCGCGACCCAGGTAAAGAAAAGCCAGGCATTCGTACCTTAATTACCCACTCTCTTACGCCTAGTTGGTTTAGAAAATTCTTTGTTGTACTGTTTTCTGGGCGCGATAACTTTATTCGCTTTAGCCAGCCACTCGATTTATCACTTATCGTGAACGAAAAAGCCGACGTAAATGAGCTACCACAAAAACTATTGCGTGTTGCTCGTGTGCACTTTAAACGCCAAAAACTGGCCGCTACGGGCCCTAAAATGCCTTCGCGCGAGCAACTGTTTAACTCACTTTTGGCTTCGCCGACAATAAAAAAAGCGATTCAAGATGAAGCAAAGTCAAAAGGAATAAGCCAAACAGAAGCCCGTCAAAACGCATTAAAACTACTAGATGAAATTGCCGCTAATTACTCTGAGGCAATGATACGTGTAGGCGACAGAATTTTAACGTGGCTGTGGACTAAGCTTTATAACGGTATAGATATAAAATACACCGAGCAGATTCATGAGCTAACAAATAAAGGTCACGAGATAATCTATATGCCGTGTCATCGCAGCCACATGGATTACTTGTTACTTACCTATGCTATATACCATCAAGGTTTGGTGCCGCCGCATATTGCCGCAGGCATTAATCTAAACTTTTTCCCTGCCGGTGGTATTTTTCGCCGCTCAGGGGCGTTTTTTATCCGCCGCTCGTTTGCCGGTAATAAACTTTACTCAGCCGTATTTAAAGAATATTTAAGCCAACTATTTATTAAAGGTTACTCAGTTAAGTTTTACACTGAAGGCGGGCGCAGCCGTACAGGCCGATTACTACCGCCAAAAACCGGCATGCTCGCCATGACATTGCAAGCAATGCTACGCGGCATAGACCGCCCGGTTTCTATTGTGCCGGTATACATTGGCTATGAACATGTAATGGAAATCAATACCTACTTAAAAGAGCTTGCCGGTAAAGATAAAAAAGGCGAGTCCATTTTTGGTATTTTTAAAGCCATTAAAAACCTTAAAAATTATGGCCGTGGTTACTTAAACTTTGGCGACCCTATTTCTATAAACCAATACTTAAACGACAACCAACCTGATTGGCGCGATGCAATACACCCCACCGATGTGCAAAAGCCGCAATGGCTAGGCCCTCAAGTAGCCGCATTGGCCGACCAAGTAATGGTAAAAATTAATAATGCCGCAGCACTAAATGCTGTGAATTTACTGGCTATGATTTTGCTAGTTAACGACAAGCACGCGTTAAGTAAGCCTAAGCTATTAGCGCAACTAGATTTTTACTTACGCCTACAACGCGATGCAAGCTATAGCGATAAAGTCACCGCCCCCGATGAAACACCAGAGCAGCTATTAACGCACGCCATTAAGCTTAATAAGTTTGATGTTATTAGCGATGAATTTGGCGAAATTATTGCAATTAACGATAAAGAAAAAACCCTGTTTAACTATTATCGTAATAATATTTTGCACTTATTTGCTGTGCCAAGCCTTATTGCTTTGCACTTATTTAAGCAACACAGTAGTACGGTTGAGCAATGCCAAAAGCTTGTTTCGGCTTTTTACCCTCTGTTTGCAAAAGAATGGTATTTACAGCCGCTAGATGAAAACTACATAAGCCGTATTTTGGCTAACTTTAGCGATCAAAACTTAATTGAGCTTGATGGCGATACCATTCATGTTACTAACACGAATGATTCGTTAGCCAAACTTGAAATGCTAGGAAGGACGCTTAGCTTTACGTTGCAACGTTATGCCATTGTTGTAGGCTTTATTCAAACCAGTAACGGAATTGAAAAAGCCGAACTAGAGCGTGAAAGCCAAGTACTGGCAAACCGTTTAGGCACCTTACACGGCATTAAAACCCCGGAGTTTTTTGATAAAAAGGTACTGGTAAGCTTTATTTATAATTTACGCGGTGAGCTGCTAATTACTGAAGGTGAGAATGGTATTCACGGTAGTACACAACTGTGTGAAATATACATGTACTTAAAAACCTTATTACCCGCACGTATATGGCAATCGGTTAGCGACATAGTGCAAGATCAATGTAATTAGCGAGCTGCTGTAATTTAAGCTCTAATTAAACACCATTAAAAAAGCCTCAACATTTAACATATTGAGGCTTTTTTGTACGTTTAGTTATTGAACAACAATGCTACATGAAGACGCTTACCTCTTGGCAAAACTTTTAGGCGAAAGCACTGCTAATTTGCGCTTAACAGCCTGTCTATTGCTAGTAAACCTAATCAAATTAACGCTGGCGCATCACCCCTTCTTGAATCGTTGATGCGACTAAATTACCTTGGCGGTCAAAAAACTGGCCTCTTACCAAGCCTCGCCCAGAACTAGCACTTGGGCTGTCTATGGTATATAAAATCCAATCGTCCATTCTAAATGGGCGGTGGAACCACATAGCATGGTCAATCGTTGCCACTT
The DNA here is from genome assembly GCF_002433295.1 of Pseudoalteromonas sp. UBA6610. Classification (NCBI taxonomy): domain Bacteria; kingdom Pseudomonadati; phylum Pseudomonadota; class Gammaproteobacteria; order Alteromonadales; family Pseudoalteromonadaceae; genus Pseudoalteromonas; species Pseudoalteromonas sp. UBA6610. The sequence continues at coordinate 3,389 of NZ_DJHW01000065.1, forward strand.
GCATATTTGGCTGCATAAACGATACGCCATGAGGCTGTAATGCCGTAGGTAAAAACTCAAAGTCAGAGGCATACGCTAATAAGTAATTATGAATGCGTTGATCGTCGGGCATATCGCCATTGGCTTTAATCCAAATGTGCTTTACGGGCTCAATAACCTCTGGCTTAAACGGGTTATGAAAAGTAACCGGGCGCATTTCAATGGGCATTTCGCGTATAAACTTATTACGGATCACCTCGGGTATGTGGTGGGCGTTTTCTTGATAAAACTCAAGCGACGAGCGAAGCTCCTCTGGTGGCGGTACATTAGGCATGGTTGCTTGATGCGATAAGCCTTCTTCTTCACCCTGAAACGACGCAGTCATATAAAAAATAGGTTTACCGTATTGAATAGCGCTTACTCGGCGGGTGCTAAAGCTTTTACCATCGCGGATGGTTTCTACGTCGTAAACAATCGGTTTTGCGGCGTCGCCGGGGCGTAAAAAGTAAGAGTGTAATGAATGAACAACACGTCCTTTTGGTAGCGTTTCTTTTGCAGCAGACAGCGCCTGCCCCATTACTTGACCACCAAATACCGCTCTAAACCCTAAATCTTGGCTCTGCCCACGATATAAACCTTGTTCAATTTCTTCAAGTGACAATAACGATAATAAATCATCTAATACTTGGCTCATTTGCTGTTCTCTCAATCCCCAGATAAGCTAATGATACTATACAATGCAGCTATGTAAATCTAACTAAATGAGTAACGCTATGAATTATTGGCTATTTAAAACTGAGCCCGATGCTTTTTCGATTGATGATTTAAAAACAGCGCCGCAACAAACCACCCTGTGGGAAGGCGTGCGTAATTATCAGGCACGTAACTTTATGCGTGACGATATAAAATTGGGTGACTTAGTATTTATTTACCACTCTAGCTGCAAACAAGTGGGCGTTGTGGGTATAGCCACTGTTACTAAAGAAGCCTACCCCGACCCAACTCAGTTTGATTTAAATAGTGACTATTACGATGCGAAGGCCACACCCGACAAGCCACGCTGGTTTGTAGTTGAAGTAACCTATAAAAGCCATTTAAACAAACGCGTAAGCTTAAAAGACATTAAAGCTAACGAGGCTATTACCGAGTTAGCCCTTAAAAAAGCAGGCCGCCTTTCGGTAATGCCAGTCACACAAAACGACTGGGAGCAAATAATAGCCATGAGCAATTAAGCTCAGTAAGTAAATATCAAGCTGTATTAGTAGCTAACCATTAACGGGCTAAAGCTTGGCTATGTTTGACCTCATTTGGCCGTGTTTGATACGATCCCCCGCGAGTTATAATTGGGGGATTAATGAAACTACTGTATTGGTTAGATGAATGGTTAACGCTTTGCCGTGATGAACAACAAACTAAGCTGCCTATGTGTGGCGGCGACCTACTCGGCGATGTGTATGTAAAATACGAATTTGTTGATTTAAGTAAGCCCCTGCTTTTTACTTTTTCCCCCGCGGGCACCAACGTCCAAGAACACGACCTAACCGATGACTTTGCCCCTTGGGGCTATCACTTAGCGCAAAAACAAAATGTTAATGTAATTTCGTTCCAACATTTAGGCAAAAGCAATTGGTTTAGAAGCCGTAATTTAATCTTCTTTTTGGAGCAGTTATCAAGCTTACTTTCACCGTTTAAGTGCCGCTTAGGCTATGGCCTTAGTCGCGGTGGTTTTGCTGTTGGTGCGTTTGCAAAATTACTTAAATTAGATCAGGTTTTATTTTTTCATCCTGTTAGCACCAAAAACACCGAAACAGTTCCGTGGGACACCCGCTCCAGCACAGAGCTTGCGCAGCAATTTGATTGGCAAGGTGAGTATAACGACCTCGATTTAGGCCATGCTAAGGGGTATATAATTTATGACCCCACCAATAAAATAGACCGCCTACATGCTAAGCGGTACCCGCAACTGACTCATTTAAGAGTGTTTGGCATGGGCCACGGTACCCACGCAAGCTACCTCACTAAGTTTGGCTTTTACAAACAGGTGGCTGTTGATTTTATACGCCACCAGCAGATTGATATAGCGCAGTTTCGTTTGCAAACCAAAACCTTGCGCTTAAAAGAAGAGTATTATCAAAGCCTAAATAAGGCAAATGCGAGTTCGCCTCACCGCTTGGCATTATTAAGTACAGCACATCAAATTTTAGCAGATGAAAAAGAAGTGCATGTGCAAGAACATCAGGCCAGAATAGATATTCAGCCGTTAATAGATGTCGCACTTAAACATCAAGATGAACACCCAAATGATGCTATTCAGTTATTAGAAGTTGCCCAACAAATAGTGCCAGATGATCCGCTGGTTGAGCACAAACTCAAGCAGCTAGAATAGACCTATGACGGTTTATTCTTCTTTCTTTTTTTGTGACCATGCTTGGGCACAATCGTAAAATACATAAAAAGCCCCAGCCACGAAAAAATAATTACGCCTAATAACCAGCCGTTTTTTTCGTGGCCTTGGGTGCGCTTACTATTAACCACTATCACCACGGGTAATATATAAGCGCTTAAAATAATTATTAAAAATACTACTTCATTCATTATTTAACCTAAGCCTTGGTTATTTGGCCAAGCTTTGCCAATCTACTTCATTTGTTAGCACACGCTCAAGGGCAATGTAGTGCAGGATATCGCCCGCATTTACCTTGTAATCAAGTGGCGGATTTAAATCCATATTTTGTGCACTTAAGTTATGCGCCACCCCTAACAAAATAGCATTATAGTCATGCTTAAAATGGTGAAATAAAGTGCCAAACTCCATCTCTTCGCATTCACTTGGAATAGCTAGGCTAAACTGCGTGTCGCCGTGCAATGTAGATAATAGCTCTTCTTGTACTCGACTCGAGCCTGGGTCTTGCATTGAGCGTACTAAAATCTCAGCCGACTTAGCGCTACTACACTCCACATTTTGGCAATGCTCAAGCAACATATCGACCTTGGTTTCATCTAAAAAATGCGCGCTAATGTGGCACTCATCTTTAACTAAACGGCTAATACGCAGTGCCGTTGTAAATGTTTGGTCGTCATCTTGCCCATCAATAATAACTTTGTCGGCACGGCTTATAGCTACGCGCTCAAGCTCTTCTAAATCGGTAAAACTTGTTAGGCGGGCAAAGTCGACATTTTCGTTAGTTAAAAATGGGTGATCCATTTGCTCGGTCACCGCCAACAAAATACGGCGGTCGGTACGTTTGGTATCGGCAAGGATATAATCAATCATTTTTTTTGTTCGGGTATCGTGCCAACCAAAAATAATAATGTGGTTGTTACTGTGAGCAAAGTTTTTATCACCAGTCATAGCGCGCCTAATTAAGTAAGTCACTGTTTGCCCTGTTTTTCCTAACAGAACGCCAAATAAAGCTAATCCAAACGGAATTTGTATTAAAGCCACAACCCAACGCCCCAGCTCGCTGGTTGGGCTAAAATCGCCGTAACCCACTGTTGAGGTAGTTACTGTGTAGTAGTAAAAAAAGGTCGTAAACGAGGTAAGCGCTTGCTCATTTGCAATAAATAGCAGCCCCCAAGTCACTAACATATGAGCAAGTATTGCAAGCACCACGGCTTGCCAGCTCAGCTGATCGATATGAGCACGAACAAGTAGCGCTAGCCTCTTAAATATTACCGGCATGATACAAAATCTTTGTTAGTAAATTATCTATAAACAGTACGTTACTGTAAGCCATGCTTTTAAGCAACGTTTAAGCCTTTAAGTAAGGCCAGTTACCCTTTTAGGATTAAATTTTGTTCAACCTATAAGATACTCAGGCCCTAAAATATAAGACTAAATGCGGGTTTGCTAATGTGCTAAGAGCATGATTAATTATAATAAGACTAAAAAACACACAGACACATTATGCTTAATAAAATTGCCACACCGTTTACCAAATTAGTAGAGCGCTACTTACCCGATCCCTTTATATTTGTAATATTGCTAAGTATTATTACCTTACTAGGCGCTAGCCTATTTACCCCCTCAACCAGTATTGAAGTTATTAACGCATGGGGGAGTGGTTTTTGGAACCTGCTTAGCTTTGCCATGCAAATGCTGTTGGTGCTGATTACAGGTTACATGCTAGCAAGCACGCCCATTATCAATTCGTTATTAAACAAACTGGCTGCGCTTGCTAATTCAGCGCCAAAAGCGATTATTTTAGTCACGCTTATTTCGCTATTAGCCAGCTGGCTTAATTGGGGGTTTGGCTTAGTTATTGGGGCTTTATTTGCCAAAGCAATTGCAAGGCAAACACAGGTTGATTACCGCCTATTAGTTGCCAGTGCTTATTCTGGCTTTGTGGTGTGGCATGGCGGCTTAGCAGGCTCAATTCCGCTTACGATTGCTACCGAAGGGCACTTTTCACAAAATAGCATTGGCATAATTATTACCGAGCAAACCCTGTTTGCTGGTTTTAACATAGTCATACTTATTGGCTTATTTATTATTATGCCGCTGGTTAACCGCTACATGCTACCCAGTGATAAAAACAGCGTGTATGTAGACCCAGCACTTATAGAAGAGCCCCCGCCCGTATATGAAAAAATTACTCGCCCTGCTCAGCATTTAGAACACACAAAGCTGCTTGGCATTTCGATTGGTTTACTTGGCCTTTGCTATTTGGCGTATTACTTTATAGTTGCAGGCGGTAGCCTAAACCTAAACAGTATTATTGCTGTGTTTTTGTTTTTAGCCATTACCTTACACCAAACACCGCATAACTTGCTTAATAGCTTGCAACAAGCAATTCCCAGCGGAGCGGGTATTGTCATTCAATTTCCGTTTTACGCGGGCATAATGGCAGTCATGGTCGACAGAGGTTTAGCGCAGCAAATATCGCGTGGTTTTATAGCTGTTGCTGATGCCGATAGCTTGCCATTTTTTAGCTTTATAAGTGCAGGCCTGGTAAATATGTTTGTGCCCTCAGGTGGCGGGCAATGGGCAGTACAAGCACCTATTGTTATACCCGCAGCGCAAGAGCTGGGCGCCGATATATCACGTGTTGCTATGGCGGTTGCCTGGGGTGATGCGTGGACAAATCTAATTCAACCCTTTTGGGCATTACCGGTATTAGCCATTGCAGGGTTAAAAGCAAAAGACATTATGGGGTTTTGTGTTGTGCAGTTATTTGTAACGGGGGTATTTATATCGCTAGTGCTGAGCTTTTACTAACCCTTAATAACGCGCAGTATTTAGGTATACTGCGCGTATAGCGATTAGCTCGATAAAATCGTCATCGGCAGGCTAAGTATTGGGTTTTCTGAATCTGCAAAGTGCATCATCACTGCCACATGGCCTGCAACTACAATAGCGTACATAGCGGCTGAAAAACCTTGGCCGTATTTATCAAGCGGCAATAAATGCGAGTAATGTCGACCGCGCCATTCAAATACAATTTCCAGTGCGCCAACAAACAAAAAGAACACCAGCAACATTAAGCCAAATGTATAGCTCAGCCATAAGCCAAATAACACACCGAGTAAACACACACTTAAACCGACCCAAGATTGCATTGAAAAGCTGATACTTTTTAACACATGTCCGCCATCAAGCGGTAAAATAGGCAAAAGGTTAAACAAATTCAATAAGGCACTGAGTACTGCAACGCCGGCAAATATGTCCATTTCGGTGGCGTAATATAAAACCACACCCAGCACAGAGGTAAACAAACCAAACGCTGGCCCCATAAGGGATATAACTACATCTTGCCAGCGCGTTGTTATTTTATCGTCACTTACAGCTAACCCACCTACAAAGGGGATTAAGTAAATACCCTTGGTTTTTATGCCAAAGTATTTCATGGCTCTTACGTGCCCATACTCATGCACCACTAAACACGCTATAAGCATAAGCGCAAATTCAATGCTAAATAGCCAAGCATAGCCGGCAACCGATGCACTCGCTAAAGCCACCTTAATTACTTTTGCACTTTTAAATAACTTAAAGCCCAGTGCCGCCAGTCCTAAAAAGCCTTTTTTGGGCTGGCTATTTACCGGCGCAGGCAAAGCTAGTTCAGTAGCAAACACACCATCAACAAATAACGATAAAGACTGCTCATGAACATGTGAGCTATCAATCCCTATTTGCTTATTATCTAAAGTAAATTCGGCGTAATGCTCTTTGGGTGTTGTAAAGCTTATGGCCTGTTGATTATGAAATATTTGTACTATTTTATGCCCAGATACCATTAGCGTTAATGGTTGCTCTGCAAGCATGAGATCGATTTTTATCATGACTAAAACCAGTTAAAACAATGGCGCTAGTATACCGATGAATTTAAAAAACACGAATTGCCTTAAACCATAAGCGCAAAAGCACTTAGAAGATAAAAAATAATATAAAACTAAGCTGACAAAAGGCTGATCAGGCGCTATTTTTACAGTACTAATATATTAAGCAGTTACAAGGATAGAGCATGTCGATTTCGGTACCCAATATTTTAGTTGTGGATGACTCAAAGGCGATTTTAATTGTTATGGAGGCCATTTTAAATGAGCTAGGAGTGTCGAATAAAGTTACAAAATGCCTGAGCGCTCAGCAAGCGCTAACACACGTAACCGACGATATAAACTTTTACGATATTGTATTTACAGACTTAAACATGCCTGAAATGGATGGTATGGAGTTTATAAGAAAACTAGGCGGGCTTAATTTTACAGGCGCAGTAGTTATAATTTCGGAAATGGATCATAAGGTTATTAACCTAGCTGCCAATTTAGCGCGCCATAGCAATATTCATTTAGTCGCAAATTTAGCTAAACCCGTGCAACTTAGCCAAGTAAAAACCGTTTTACAAAAAGCAAAGCACTTAGCAGTACATAACGACCTTTCTCATGCCTCTATTTCAGAAAAAGCATTGCATGAGGCAATCAATTTAAACGAGATAATCCCTTACTATCAGCCAAAAATAAATTCTCAAACCAGTGAAATAGAAAGTATTGAGGTGCTAGCGCGTATCGTTAAAACGCACACTGGCGAAATTATCTCGCCCAATCGGTTTATTTCGTTATCGGAGCAGTCGGGGCTAATTAATCAAATTACCTTTAGCTTATTTGAGCAAGCCACCAGCGACTTAAAAGCTATACGAACAAACATTGCTGCGCACCTAAAACTGGCTTTTAACCTATCTCCCACGCAACTAGATGATTTAAGCTGCCCCAACAAGCTGATGCTTATACTGCAGCTCAATGAGCTATCACCTAGTGATATAATTTTAGAGATTACCGAGCAACATGCGCTGTCTAGCCTTTCTCAGCTAGAAACCTTAAACAGATTAAGAATGCATGGCTTTGGCATATCATTGGATGACTTTGGTGTTGGCTTTACCAACATGAACCAGATTAAGCGCCTGCCTTTTACTGAAATAAAAATTGACCGTACACTTATTAGTAATATTGAAACAGATCAGTTTTCGCAAGTGGTGGTCAGCTCACTGGTTGATATTGCCAGCCAAGAGCAACTAGCCCTTGTTGCCGAAGGCGTAGAGCGCGCCGAAGAATCGCTCTACTTAAAAAACTACCGCACTAATTTAGCCATGCAAGGATTTTTGTTTACCTGCCCTAAAGCCAAAGACGATTTTATAGAGTGGGCACTAAACTGGGTAAATACGACGGGGGGCACAATTAAACGCTAACCTTCAACTCCGTCGTAATTATTTTTTATCTCGGGGCGTGTCGTCATCTTCACTAACTATGTGCTCGCTGCTTGCTAAACGCTGGCGCCAGCGCTGCTTGGCGACCATACGCATATTGGTCGATTGGTCGCGTTCATCAACAATTTCAAGCCCCATAAGGGCTTCTATCATATCCTCTAGGGTTACAATGCCTTGAACATCACCGTATTCATCAACAATTAAACATATGTGAGTACGCTGTTTAAGCAAGGTTTGTAGTAGCGATGACACATTATGCCCTTCGGGTACCGTATGAATAGGCTTAACTAATTTGCTAATTTTATAATCGGTACCTAAGCGGTGATAAGCCAACATAATGTCGTTTTTATGCACAAAGCCAATTATGTCATCGGCGTCTTTATCAAACACTAACACGCGCGAAAATGATGACGAGCCGTGCTCGCTCATGTACTGATCGACCGTTAACCCTTTATGTACTTTATACAGCACAGTACGCGGCGTCATTAAGTCGGTTAATTTCGCATGCCTAAAATGTAAAAGGTTGCGGATTATTTCTGACTCATCGGCATGGATTGCCCCTGTTTCGGTGCCTATATCTGCCATGGCTTCTATTTCTTGGCGAATATAAAAAGCCTCATCGTGCTTGGCCCCCATTAAATTAGTAAGCTTTTGAGCAAGCCACACAAATGGTTTTAGCGATATCACTAAAAAGCGTAAAGAATAGGTCACGCTAGGGGTTAAGGCACGCCAATAATTGGCCCCTAAGGTTTTTGGAATAATCTCTGAAAGTACCAATACTAAGAGTGTCATTATGGCAGAGGCAATTCCTACTGCCGCATCTGAAAAAACCACAGCGGCTTGCGCACCCACACCTGCAGCACCGGCGGTATGGGCCACTGTGTTAAGCGTTAGTATTGCAGCAAGCGGTTGATCTACATTATTTTTTAGTTTTTCGAGCTGCTTTGCAAGTTCAGGCTGTTTTTTGCGTAATAGCGCCACATAGCTGGGCGAAATACTTAACAGTACAGCTTCCATTACAGAGCATAAAAAAGAAATAACGATGGCAGCAACCATGTACACAATCAGTAAAGTCACTTTTTCTCCGATGAGTTGAACATATGGGCATGGTAACAATACATGCTATATTTGGCCAAATAACTATCAATAATAGGCACAAATATGAGAATTAGCTCACCTTGGACCACAAAAAATAAATTACTAAAACAAGCAGCTACCTTTTTTGCTCTTGGCAGCTTGAGTTTGACAGCAATAGCAGCCCCGCTTGATAAATCAAATATCGAGTTTATTGGCCCTTTAGGCGAAAACATGCAAGTTAAGCCATTTCAAACACCACACGGCCAAGCCATTATTAATAACTTATTAGAGCAGTTGCAACGTAATACGCAAAGTGTGTCTGTATTTGGTAAAAAGCATAGCTGGCAGCCGTTTAATAAAGTAAACGCACTTACTTTAGGTGGCCTACAAGCGCTTAAGTTCAATATTGAAACAACCCGCTATAGCCAAGGCACATTAACTATAAAAGGGATAGAGAACGCTCAGTTGTTTATTGATGCCAAGCTTCAAAAAGGCGATAACCACACATACTCTTTATCGTTAACTAATGGCTCTCATAGTGTGATTGTAGTGGCGCAACAAGTGGCTAACTGGAACAATGTTTCTCTCGATTTTGAACCCAAAGCCGACACTGACAACATTACAATTAACACCTCTACAACTAAGCGACTTTCAGCCGAGCAACTTTTTGATGCACCCACCATTAGTGGACTTTCTTTAGCGCCCGATGCTAAGCAATACGTTACCAGCACACGCAGCTATTCAAATAAAACAGCTAACCAAGCAAACGTGGTGACTGAGCTTAAAAATAGCCAAAATCAAACCTTGTATCGCTTTGAAGGCCAGCAACCAAGCAATATGGTATGGAGCCCCAATAATCAATTTTTAGTTTATATGTTAGGGAGTGAACTAAAACAGCTAAACCGTAAAAACTTCAGCATTAAAACATTGGCCAGAGAGCTTGAAGGCGCAAGTAACTTTAATTTTTATGATAATAACAGCCTTATTTTTAGCTGGTCTAAAACCCCCGAAGGCAACAACAGCTTAACTAAGCACTACAAAGGCCTTCAAGATAGATGGTCATACGCACGCAATGTAAGTCAGCTCTATATGTTAGACACCAACAGCGGCTTAACCAAAGCGCTTAGCCAAGGTCCTATCTCGCATAGCTTTGAAGATGCAAACTTTAATCGTGGCAAGGTATTAATGAGCCGCCAAGTTATGGTTATGCAAGCCACCACCCATCCAGAAACTGAACTGGTGGAACTTGACTTACAATCGAATAAAATAACGTCTTTTGGTAAATTTAAAACCTTTAACCATGCAAAGTACGCCAACAAAGATGTGTACGTTGTTGCTGGCCCAGATTTTAAAAATGGCGCAGGTCGTACCCTTCCAAAAGGGGTGTTAGCTAATAATTACGACGGCCAATTATACTTACTTAGCGATAACGGTAAGAATGTAAAAGCGCTTAGTAAGCAGTTTGACCCCGCTATAGGTGAATTACATGTGCTTGATAATGGCGATGCGCTTATAAAAGTAACAGAGCAAGATACCCAACCTTTGTATTTATATGACTTGAGCAAACAGCGCTTTAAAAAACTTAATACGGGTTTAGATATCGTTGAGCAATTTAGCTACTCGCACGAGAGAAACCCGCAAGTGCTACTAAGCGGTACCACAGCATCCACCCCTCAGCAGCTTAAACGCTTAAATATAAGTAAAAATAAAACAGACCTAATCTGGGACTCTAAGCCGCTTGCCTACGCTAATACACAAATACCGACTCTGGAAGAGTTTAACTTTACAAATAAAGACGGCGTAGAAATTACAGGGCGTGTGTACTTACCTACTAACCTAGATAAAACTAAAAAACACCCTGCACTTGTCTATTACTACGGTGGCACCTCACCGGTTACCCGTGGTTTTACAGGGCGCTACCCATTTAACTTGTGGGCAGCAAATGGCTATATTGTTTATGTATTGCAGCCAACAGGGGCAACTGGCTTTGGGCAAACATTTTCTGCTCAGCACGTTAACGCCTGGGGCGATTATACCGCTAGCGATATAATGCAAGGTACGCAGGCCTTTTTAAAAAAATACGATTTTGTTGATAGCAAAAAAGTGGGTAATTTAGGCGCCTCATACGGAGGCTTCATGACCATGCTACTTGCCACCAAAACAGACATGTTTAGTGCATCTATTGCGCATGCGGGTATATCAAACTTAACCTCGTATTGGGGCGAAGGTTGGTGGGGGTATTTATACTCAGGCGAAGCATCAAAAAATAGCTTTCCGTGGAATAACGCTTCACTTTATAGCGATCACAGCCCTGTATTTCATGCCGATAAAGTAACGACCCCTTTACTACTGTTACACGGCGATAGCGATACCAATGTACCTGTTGGCGAAAGCTTAACCATGTATACCGCCTTAAAGCTTTTAAATAAAGACGTAGAACTTATTGAATATAAAGGCGCCGACCATCAAATTTTTGCTCGTGATAAACGCTTTGATTGGTGGAACACCATGCTTGCTTATTTTGATAAACAACTAAAAGGCGAACCACAGTGGTGGGACGCAATGTATTCAGATAAGTAACACAGCGCTCAGCACATTTTTAGCTAAATGTGCTGAGCTTTCTCACATAAACAGCAACCTTAGGTAAGCCGCCTTTTATATCTGAAACATAAAGTTACCGAAAAGTTACACCGCCCCCTTCTCAGCATTTAACGATTGGTGCTACCATACAGAGCTATAAATATACAAAAATAAGTCCTATGGCAATTAACGTTTTATTGGTTGAAGACGACGAGCTCCTCGTTAAGCGCATCCAAAATCACTTTACAGACACCGAATTTTCGATAGAAATAGACCCCACAGGTGCCGATGCCCTAAACATAGTTAGGCAACGCGTAAACCTGCGCAGTGCTATTTCTCTTGCCATTATTGATATTGTATTACCCAAGCGTGATGGGTTGCAGCTTGCCAAAGAGCTCAACACTTTGACCGATATTGGCGTGATTGTTTTATCTAGCCGCGACTCTCAAGCCGATCGTATTGCAGGGCTTGCACAAGGTGCTGATGACTATATTTGTAAGCCTGTTGATTTATTAGAACTTGAGCTGCGCATGCGCGCACTTTATAAACGTATTGCAATTAATCAAGACGATGATGAAAGCGAAGAGTTTATAGAATACGCCGACTTTAAGCTCCACCCCGATAACCGCACATTAATTACCTCATCAGGTATTGAATCGCGCTTAACCGAAGCCGAGCACAAAGTGCTAATTTGTTTAATTAGCAACGCAGGTAAAGCAACCTCGCGAGAAAAAATATCAGAAGAAATAGGCCAACCAGATTGGAGCCCAAATGACCGTACCGTGGATGTTTTAATTGGCCGTTTGCGTAAAAAACTTTACGATGAAAAAGACCAAAAACGCATTGTTACCGTGCGCGGCAAAGGTTACATGCTCTCAATTTAGCGCATTAAAATTTTAAACACAGAAAAACGCAGCAGGCTCTGAGCTTAGCACCTTAAAATGATTAAACATTATTGCGGTTCGGTATTATTTCCAGCAACGTTTAGTTTATTTAGTTAACTGCGCTAGTAACCGCTCAAAAGCGCGATAATTTAGCGCCTCTTTTAGCTCTTCTAAACTAATATGCTCTGCACCTTTTAAGTCACTAATAGTACGCGCCACTTTAATAACCCTATGGTAAGAGCGCGGCGATAACGACAGCTTTTCGCTAGCGCGTGCTAAAAACTGCAACTCAGCAGGGGCTAAAGTGCAATGTATATTCATTTCTTTATTATTTAATCGTGCATTAACCTTACCTTGGCGCTTTAGCTGTGCACTGTAGGCCGCCTCTACTCGGGCTCTTACTTGGGCGCTGGTTTCTTCAGGCTCGGTACTTTGTAGCTCAACACTTGTTAGTCGCGGCAGCTCTATTTGTAAATCGATACGGTCGATAAACGGGCCTGATACGCGCGATAAATAGCGCATCACTTGGTCAGGTGTTGCTCGCTTATCATTATGACACCCAGTAGGGCTTGGGTTTAGTGCGGCTATAAGCTGAAACTGCGCCGGAAACTCCATTTGCCTTGCTGCCCGCGAAATAACCACCGAGCCGGTTTCCATGGGTTCACGCAGCGAATCAAGTACCTTACGTTCAAATTCCGGAAGCTCGTCCAAAAATAGCACCCCGTTATGCGCAAGTGAAATTTCACCCGGTTTAGGGTTTGAAGAGCCACCAACTAAAGCGACTGCCGAGCAAGTGTGGTGTGGGTTTCGAAAAGGCCGTTGGCGCCAATTATTTAAATCAATTGATTGGCCAATAATAGAATAAAGTGCAGCCGTTGATATTGCCTCATCGTCTGACATGGTTGGCATTATCGTCGCCATACGCTGCGCTAGCATAGATTTACCCGTACCAGGTGGGCCTAAAAAAAGTAGGTTATGGCCTCCAGCGGCGGCTATTTCTAGCACTCGCTTAGCGCCGGGTTGGCCTTTAACATCACTTAAATCGAGTAAAAAGTCGGGAGACTGGGCGCAATCTGGGTATTCAATATTTAAAGGCAGTGGCTGCTGATTTAATAAATCCCCCCATACTTCTTGTAATGAGTTAACCGCTTTACGCTTAACGCCGTTCACCAAACTTGCGAGGCTATCGTTGGTAAAAGGTAAAAAACAGCAACGGTTTTGCTCTTTTGCAGCAAGTACAGAGGGCAAAATGGCATTAACTCCCCGCACTTCACCATTAAGGGCAAGCTCACCGTAAAATTCATATTTATGTATATCTGGACACACTACCTGCCCCGAGGCCACTAAAATACCTACGGCAATGGCTAAGTCGAAGCGCCCGCCATCTTTAGGTAAATCGGCAGGAGCTAAATTTACGGTAATACGTTGATCAGGAAAACCAAATTGAGAGTTTTCTAGGGCGCTACGCACCCTGTCTTTTGATTCTTTAACTGAGGCCTCTGGCAGCCCAACGATATTAAATGCCGGTAAACCATTACCTAGGTGTACTTCTACAATAACCTCGGGGGCGTTTATACCCACTTGGGCACGAGAGTAAATGCGAGCTAGCGACATTCCTTATCCTAATTAATGGTTTAATTAATTAGTTTAGTCAGAATATTTAAAAACGTGTACTGTGATTTGCCATTTAATAGCCGCAATACGAAGCAATAAGGTGGTTAGCATTGCCATTACCATGGCAAGTTCGGTCGCGAACGAAAAATGAATTCCCAGCGTATAAACCACACCGCCAGCTATACAGGTAATAGCGTATAACTCGCCTTTTAGCAGCATAGGAATTTCGCGAGCAAGCACATCACGGAGCATGCCCCCAAAGCAACCGGTAATTACACCCATAATAATCGCGGTCATATTTGGCATACCGGCTAGTAAGGCTTTTTGGGTGCCCATTACCGCAAAAAATGCTAAACCAAATGCATCGGCAATTTGTAATGTATAGTGCGGAATCGACTTTTGCTTGTTAATAAGCCGCGTAGTAATAAATACCGCGGCTAAAATAGCATAAAAAAAACTTTGATCGTGTAACCAAAATACCGGAACATCTAATATGAGATCGCGAACCGTACCGCCCCCAATCGCTGTTACCGCTGCTAATACTACAACACCAAAACCATCCATTTTCTTTTCGTGTGCGACCAAAGTGCCTGTAACAGCAAACACAGCAATGCCGATTAAATCAAACCAGTGATAAAGTTCAGTCATGTGGAACAACCCAAAATTATTTGTGCCGTTTTAACACAAACTATACAAAGTTTTAAGTAATAACGTATTTTTAGAGAAGTTTATAATATTTATAGATATTGCTTGGGGGTATAAATTTAAGAGTGCTTTATAGGGAAAGAAATATAAATTTTAGGCATAAAAAAACACGCCTTAAGCGTGTCGTTTCATTTTATGTATTTCAGTGGTTGCGGGAGCCGGAGCTTATGAAAGGTGAACCGACGACCTTTGCTGGCTTATGGAGAGCTGAGACCGACGAGCTATTCATTTCACTGAATTTCAGGCATAAGAAAACACGCTTTTTGCGTGTCGATTTAATATAACTTATTATTTCAGTGGTTGCGGGAGCCAGAGCTTATGAAAGGTGAACCGACGACCTTTGCTGGCTAAGGGAGAGCTGAGACCGACGAGCTATCCATTTCACTGTATTTTAGGCATAAAAAAACACGCTTTTGGCGTGTCGATTTAATATAACTTATTATTTCAGTGATTGCGGGAGCCAGAGCTTATGAAAGGTGAACCGACGACCTTTGCTGGCTAGTGGAGAGCTGAGACTGACGAGCTAATCATTTCACTGAATTTCAGCCATAAAAAAACACGCTTTAAGCGTGTTGTTTCATTTTATGTATTTCAGTGGTTGCGGGAGCCAGAGCTTATGAAAGGTGAACCGACGACCTTTGCTGGCTTATGCAGAGCTGAGCCCGACGAGCTATTCATTTCACTGAATTTCAGGCATAAAAAAACACGCTTTAAGCGTGTCGTTTCATTTTATGTATTTCAGTGGTTGCGGGAGCCGGATTTGAACC
>NZ_DJHW01000005.1:0-18717 GCF_002433295.1 Pseudoalteromonas sp. UBA6610
CCACTGTTTTACATCGCGACAAGCTTTGTTTAAAACTACTTCACCAATTTCAATAATTTGCCCTGTTTCTTCGGCAATTGGAATAAATACCCCTGGGCTAATAACCCCCTTTTTCGGGGTAATAAAACGTACCAACGCTTCCATTCCAGCAAGCTTACCAGTACGAATATTCATTTTAGGCTGGTAATACACCTCAAAATGATCTTCTTTTAAGCCAAAGCGCATTAGGTTTTCTATTTGCAGTCGTTTTACTGCTTGGCGGTTCATGGTGTCATTAAAGAACAGGTAGCTATTGCCTTTCTTTTTAGCATGATACATCGCAGTATCGGCGTTCTTTAATAGTATTTCGGGGGTGTTACCATCTTCGGGAAACAACACTATACCAACGCTTGAGGTGATAGCAAGTTCATGGCCTGCCATTTTAAATGGTGTAGCTATGGCCGCCAAAAACTGTTTAGCCATGCGAGTGATAGTGAGAATATCGTTGGTGTTTGACATAACTAGCGCAAATTCATCGCCGCCAAGGCGATAAAATACGTCATTTTCACGGGTGAGCTTATTTAAACGCATAGCAAGCTTTGCCAGTAAACTATCACCTAATTGATGGCCTAATGAGTCGTTTATCTTTTTAAAGTTATCTAAATCAAATACGAGTAATGCATGATGAGAGTGCTGCTTTGCGAGTTTTTGTAAGTCAGAAAAAAACAAATTACGGTTAGGTAAGCTGGTGGTGCGATCTATGTTTGATAAATTATTGAGCTCTGACTCCGTTTTTTTACGCTCGGTTAAATCAGAATACACCACCACATAATTTGTTATTTGATTTTGTGCGTTTTTAATTTCATCTATTGAAATTTCAAATGGCAGCAGAGCATGATCGCTATTGCGAAGCTTTACTTCTTCTTGAATATGTTCGTGCTTTCTAACGGTATTTTTTATGGATTCTATATAGCTTTTGTCGTAACCGGCTAAATGAAATTCTTTTTTAAGGTATTGCTCGCGTACGCCGCCAAACAAAGTTAAAAAGCTGGGATTAATATCTACAAGCCTAAAGTCTTTATCATAAATGGCCAGCGCATCAGTGAGTGACTCAACACATTTTGCAAATAAGTTAAGTCGATCTTCCGTTGATTTTAATTGCGAGATATCTCTGACTGTGCCAGTCATTCTCAGTGGGCTAAGGTTAGCGTCTTTTTCAATGATTTTTCCGCGGTCGAGCACCCAGTGCCATTTACCAAAGCTGTCTTTAATACGATAAGTTGCTTCAAAAAAAGTACTTTCTTCGGCAAAGTGTTTTTTTAGTAGGTAATCAACATGGGTTAAATCGCGGGGGTGGATCAAGCTTTTATTCGGTGGAAATTCTACTAGGTTATTACTATTCATCACGTATTTGTCATTGATACGAATAACTTTACCGGTTTTGATATTCCAATCCCATAGAGTATCACCACTGCCTTCTACGGTACTTTTTAATCGTTTTTCAGAAAGCTGTAATTGAGAGTGTGAACGCTTGAGTGAGTGAACAATCGTTAACAAATAAACCACAACTAACGACATTATTGCGCACACGCTCACGACCAACGCATTTAAATTCAAGTTAAACGATGACTCGAATGCACTCGCTGAGTAGGCTGTGGCCAAAGAGGCCAACAATAGAATGTATTTTATTATTTTTATTTTTTTCATTGTCTTACTTCTTATTAACAAAAGACAATCTAAATCAAGCGCGAGCAAGAGTCAAAGAGAATGCGAATAAAGTGGTAGTTTCTCAGACAAATTCACAGATTTGGCACTTAAAAGCTCATATCTTGGGCGATCTGCATTAAAAATTTCAGCGGCGTAGGCTTTTAAATCTTCAAGCGTTAATGCGTTTAAAGAATCCAGCAGGCGTTGCTGCATATTAAACCGATGATCGCCATTACCTATAGCAAGCCATAAACGTTGTGAACGTAAACGCAAATTTTTGTCTTTTTCAGCAATATGGGTTGTTAATCCATGTTTTTGTTGCAGCCAGTCTTGTTCTGTTAGTTCATTAATTGTTGCTAAATACTGGCTAATAAATAAATTATGCCTGTGCAGTAACGTGGTGGGCTCAAATTTTGGTGATTGTATATAAAAGGCAATACCAGCACGGGTATTAAAAGGAGCGTATCCTGCCCCTACTAAATAACCGAGTTGTTGCGTGGTTCTGAGTTCATTAAAGTAATCTTGATTAATTAAATGATTCAGCGCCATCATTTTCACTTTTTCATTAACATCATCGCTTTGTGCTTGGTAGTAAATCACCATGGCATTATCGCTGCAGGCAAGTTCAAGCTCGTAGCGGGTCACTTTAGTGATTTCATAAAGTGGGCGCTTTAAATCGTCGATAACGGCTGATTTTTTAAGGTGCTGGGCGACCTTCTTTTGAAACTCAAGCGCATCATTTTGTTGCCAATTACCATGTAAAAAAGACTCAACATGAAGGGCATTAAAAAACGCTTGTCTAAATTCAT
Source organism: Pseudoalteromonas sp. UBA6610 (assembly GCF_002433295.1). Classification (NCBI taxonomy): domain Bacteria; kingdom Pseudomonadati; phylum Pseudomonadota; class Gammaproteobacteria; order Alteromonadales; family Pseudoalteromonadaceae; genus Pseudoalteromonas; species Pseudoalteromonas sp. UBA6610. Next base: position 2,496 of record NZ_DJHW01000005.1, read on the forward strand.
TAAACTGATGGAAACAGGTGTCTTTGAGTGCATTTGCTAACTCGTCAGGCTGAGGATTCCACGGCATTATTTTAGCGCCTAAAATACTAAATAGCTCACTAACGGGTTTGTTTTGATTGCTATTACGCCAGTGTCTAACTAATTGCTTTTTATATTCTGCAAAGCGTTTGGCACAAATTTTTACGTTAAATAGTGCATCAATCAGCTGATCGACTAATTCGAGTTGGCTTGAAGAAAGCCCCGCAGTGTGAAGCGTTAAGCCACCTTGATGAGAGGTTAAGTGATAACTTAAGCCCGCAAGTTCCGCTGGGTAAAACTGTTCGCCAACACTGTCCATGAATAAATCTGAAAATAACCGCGTCAGTGCCATATGTTTCACATCTTTTACTGCAAAGTCAGAGTCCATGGCTAAATAAAAATGCCCTTTGGCGACTCTAAAGGTGGCGTCTTGTTTAAACCAAAAGTCAAAGCCTGCTTCTTTTACCAGTAATGTTGGATGTCGTTGCTGTGATTCAACCGGATATAAAATGACATCTTTAGCTAAATAAGGATTAGCCGTGGGCAATAGCATTTCACTTTGTGGCTGGCTAATCTGTGCAAGTGCTTCGAGCCAATGTAGCGACAATTTTTCAATTTTATAGGGGGTGTTATACCAAGCAGCTGTGTGTTCAGGCTCTACATCAGGATGAATAAGCACTAAACGCATGTTGTGCGGAGTTAACCACTGCATAGCCATTTCATGCGTGCTGGCTTTAAAGCCCTCCATTAAATAGTCACCCTGTAAGTAATTAACTTCATCGTAATGTTGCATGTTAATACTTAAATTACTGACCCAGTCAATTAGGCGTGACTTTTCTTGGTTATCAAATGCGATTTGTAATAGTTTTTGCTTATCTTGATATAGGCGAGGTAGTTTACTGGTGTTGTTATTAATTAAACAAATGTATTCAAACACCATTTCAATAATATCTTCGAAGTATTCAATGCCTTCATCGGTCAGCGCCATACTAATATTAAAGTCTTTAAAATTACTGCCATTAATTCCGCCACCTGCAGAGAGGGCATTGATCCAACCTTGCTCTTTAAGCACAGAATACAACGAGCCTTGCCCCTCATAACCTAGTAAGTGCGCAATAAAGCTGACCGTTTTATGACGATAAAAATCGTCAATGTTTGGCATGGCAAAGCTAATAATCAACTTTTGTACATGTTTGTGTGGTTCAATATGAAGCAACTTACCCAAGTCTTGGCTGCGATAAAGCGGCGCTTCTATAGGTGGCTTTAATTGGTGTTTATCTCCCTTTATCTGGGAGAAATACTGGGTTGCCCATGCCTCAAGTGTATCTAATGACTCATTGGCACAAATCACTAAAGTCATCCACTGAGCTTGGTAATGCTGATTAAAAAAGTCACGTAATTCATCACTAATACAGCGCTTTCTATCTGCTAATGTTTGCAAGTTTCCCACTGAGAACTTGGCAAAAGGATGTTCTGGGTTAACCGTTTCTTTATGCACTTGATAAATTCGACGGCCATCGTCTTTAATTTTTAATTTAAACTCAGCCTCAATAGCATTACGTTCTTTTTCTGTTTCAGCGGGGTTTAGTTTGGGCGCTATAAAAAACCGACTAAATTGCGCTAATGCTGTTTCAATATGATGGTTATTAATATCAAAGAAATAGCAGGTATGCTCTGTGCCAGTCCACGCGTTGGTATTGCCACCAGACTGCGAGACAAAATTATTAAAACTTCCTGATTCAGGATAAAGGTCAGTGCCTAGAAACAACATATGCTCTAAAAAGTGCGCTAGGCCTTGTCTATCAAGCGGATCATCAAAGTGACCAGCGTTAACAGCCATGGATGCGGCAGCTTTTGCTGAGTCTTGATCGTGCACTAAAAGTACTTTTAGACCATTGTCCAGTGTTAGTGTGCGGTAAGCTCTGTTATCATTAGTGCTGATTTTCAAATGATGCTCCTGAAACTAAACGTATAATTGTTAACAACAGATGATAACTTCAGGAATGCAATGCTATTTACCTGAACATCATGAAAGAACTATTTTAAGAAAATAAATAGGTTTGAGTTATTAATATAGCGGAAATTCGAGCAAACTGGCTACTGTTTTATATTCTTTAATTGGTTGATTTTTTATGAAAACAATCTTAATTATGCGCCACGGCGAAGCGACACCGATGCAAGCTAACGACGCAGCAAGAAACCTAACACCGAAAGGCCATGCAGAAGCAGAAAAAATGGGCTTATGGCTACACAAACACTTTTCTGTTGATGCGTTATTGGTAAGTCCTTACTCGCGCGCGCAGCAAACGGCTAAAGAAGTTGAAAAAAACAATGTATTTAAATTTAGTGAAACCTGTAGCGACATAATCCCCGAGGGAAAGCCACAAATAGCAGCTGATTATTTAGAAACACTTATTGCCATGCATCCTCAGTGTAATACCTGGTTAGTGGTCGCCCATATGCCTATTGTGAGCTATATAGTTGATCAGCTCAGCCCGGGTAATATGCCTATTTTTAACACCGCAGCAGTTGCTGTAATTCAGTATGACGAAACCTCACAGCGCAGTGAATATGTAAATATTAACGCGCCTGCCAACATATAGAGAAAAGAGATAACGATGAGTATAGAACGCCTTGAAACGGGTGCGCGCATGAGCCGTATAGTTAAACATAATGGAACCGTTTATTTATGCGGACAAGTATGCAGCGATGCAGAGCAAAACATTACAGAGCAAACGCAAACTATGCTCGACAAAGTAGAGGCCTTACTTGAGCAGGCGGGGAGTTCTAAAAAGCATATGCTAAGCGCAACTATTTACGTTAAGAGCATGGAATATTTTGCCGATATGAATGCTGTATGGGATGCGTGGGTGCCAGAAGGTTATGCACCAGCACGCGCCTGTGTTGAAGCTAAAATGGCGCGCGATGCGCTATTGGTCGAAATTTCGGTAGTGGCCGCACTTAAATAAGCGATTTTATAAAAGCACTGCAAGCCAAAACGAAAAGCTTACAACACTAAGCACCGTTGAAAGCACCACTGCACCGGCGAGCGTAACTTGATGCGTATTTAATTGGCTTGCAATTAAATACGCATTAACGCCAACAGGCGAGGCGCTTAGCAATACCAGTACGTTACGAATTTGCGTATCTAGTACAAACACCCACGTAGCTGCTACACACACAGCAGCAGGCAAAATCAGTATTTTTAACAGTGAAGAAATAAGGGCCGGCTGCCAATTTGCTGCCACCTTATAAAACACCAAATTAGCGCCTAACACAAATAAAGCACATGCAATAGCAGGGCTGGCGAGTAGCTCTAAGGCATTGGCTAAATTCGCAAATAATGTAATTCCCGACACATTTAAAAGTAATCCACAGCCAATACTTAACACTATAGGGTTAAGGACCATGTTTTTAGCAAATTTTGCCCACGAGAAGTCAGCTGTGTTTCCTTTCGCGCCTATTAAATAAGTTAACGCAAAAAGCAGCGTGCTATGAAATGTGATGATCATAAAGGCGATAGCAATCATGTCTTTGCCAAGTGAAGCAATAACAATGGGTATACCCACTAACACCATATTTGAATAGCTACCGGCAAGACCAAACACACTATGCTGTTGATAATTTCCAGCATTGGCTTGTTTAGTTAAATAGTACCTATCAATAAGTATGCCCAAAGCAAATACCGCTAATACAGGAATATAAAAGCTTAAAAATGCTTCGAGGCTAATACTTTGATGCAAATTTATTTGCGACATATTGAGCATTAAAAAGGCGGGTAAGCTCACATAAAAAGTAAATTTACTTAAGCCGGCAATATGTTGCTGATTAAAAAATTTAAAATAACAACAGGTGTAGCCCAGTGCGACAATAAAAATTAAGGGAAAAATAATCGAAAAAATTTGCACGTATTCTTCCTTTAATTAGCGTCTAAACTCATCGCTTTGTGGTAAATCAATTAAAATCAGCACGGCACCGCGCCCGCCGTATTCTAGCGGTGCTTGATGCATGGCAATTACATCGGGGTGCTGTACCAAATACTGCGGTACTTTGTGTTTTAAAACACGCTCGCCAATGCCATGCACTATGCACGCGCAGTAATAATGCTGTTTTTTGCACTCGTGAATAAGTCCCGCAAGTTCATCTTTTGCACGTTCTTTATTAAGCCCGTGCAGATCGAGTGTTAAATCGGGTGCAAAGTCGCCGCGTCGCAACTGTTTTGCTAAAAAAGAGTCGTGGCCATTTTGCACGTAATTAATGGTGCTATTTGTGTCTATATCGGGAATATATTCGTCAGAGAAGAAAAATTCAGACTCAACCTGCTTTTTTTGCTGGGCAAATTGCTTCGCTTGTGACACCTTAGGTTTTGTATCAAACCTATGGGTATCTTGTTTAAACACCTTAGCGCCTGTAATTGTTTGGCGAAAAAGGTCAATGTCGTCATTGCTTAGGGACGATTGTGATGAGATGTCTTTTTTCATAAATTTTACCTAAACAAAAAAACGTAAAAACGCAGCGCAAAAGGCGGTACAATATAAAGGTGAGGGGCAATTGTAATTTGCTCAGCACAGTTAGGCAATGCAATCGTCGCAAAGACTCAAAACAGTCAGTTAGCTAAAACAGGTAAAAAATATGAGTGATTTACAAATAGAAGAAGCAACACTTGATGAAGCTGTTGCAGAACTGTCAACGTTACATGACTGGTTACGCTGGACTACAAGCCAATTTGCAAGTAGTGGAATATTTTTTGGACATGGCACAGATAACGCGTGGGATGAAGCAGTTAGCTTATTACTTCCTGCGCTAAGTTTACCTATTGATGCTCCCAAAGAGTTAATGCATGCGCGGTTAACAAGCACAGAAAAAAACCGCCTAGCAGGGTTAATCGCAGAGCGTATAAACGACTGCACGCCGGTTCCTTATTTAACAAACATTGCTTGGTTTGCGGGCATGCCATTTTATGTTGATGAGCGTGTGCTTATTCCGCGCTCGCCGTTTGCTGAACTTATTGCTAATAAGTTTTCACCGTGGCTTGAGCAGCCGCAAAGCGTTAACCGTATTTTAGATTTATGCACAGGCTCTGCTTGTATTGCTATTGCGCTTGCTCAGGCGTTTGAAACGGCGCAAGTAGATGCGGTTGATATTTCGTATGAAGCGCTTGAAGTAGCAGATATAAATATAAACGACTATATGCTAAGTGACCGTGTACTGCCTATTCAGTCAGATGTATTTAGTGGTGTACCAGGGCAAAAGTATGACCTAATAGTAGCCAACCCACCGTATGTTGATGCTGAGGACATGGCTGATTTACCACGAGAATTTCATCATGAGCCTGAGCTTGGTTTAGCATCTGGGCATGATGGCTTAGACGTTACACGTACTATTTTAGAGCATGCTAGCAATCATCTAACTGATAACGGTTTGTTATTTGTAGAAGTTGGTAACTCTATGGTACATATGGATGCTTTGTATCCGGGCGCACCATTTGAGTGGGTTGAGTTTGAGCAAGGCGGCTTAGGTGTATTTGTAATAAGCAAAGCGCAGCTTGATACGTATTTTGCAAAATAAATTTTAGGCCGAGCGTATGCTCGGCAACTTTTGTAGTCATTAGGAATGAGGAAAGTTAATGGCAGGTAATAGCATAGGGCAGTTGTTTAAAGTGTCCACCTTTGGTGAGAGCCACGGCGTTGCCCTAGGCGGTGTTGTAGATGGTACTCCCGCAGGCCTTGAGATCACAGAGGCTGACTTACAAATTGATTTAGACCGTCGTAAACCTGGGCAAAGCCGCTATACAACGCAGCGCCGAGAAGACGATCAAATAAAAATTCTTTCAGGCGTTTTTGAAGGTAAAACCACAGGCACCAGCATTGGTTTACTTATCGAAAATACCGATCAACGCTCAAAAGACTACGGTAAAATTAAAGATGTGTTTCGCCCAGGTCATGGCGATTACACTTACTGGCACAAATACGGCCTGCGCGATTATCGCGGCGGTGGTCGCTCTTCTGCGCGTGAAACCGCAATTCGTGTAGCGGCAGGCGCAATTGCTAAAAAATACTTAAAGCAGTTTCATGGTATTGAAGTAAAAGCATGTTTAAGCCAACTTGGGCCAATAAAAGCTGAAAGCTACGATTGGGATGAAGTTGAAAACAACTTATTCTTTTTCCCTGATGCAAGTAAGCTAGAAGCGCTTGATGAGTACATGCGAGACCTTAAAAAGCAAGGTGACTCAGTGGGCGCTAAAGTAAAAGTAGTGGCTAGCAACGTACCGGTAGGATTAGGCGAGCCTGTGTTTGATAGGCTAGATGCTGAGATTGCGCATTCACTAATGAGTATTAATGCCGTTAAAGGTGTAGAAATTGGCGATGGCTTTGATGTGGTAGAGCAAAAAGGCTCAGAGCATCGTGATGAGTTAACCCCAGAAGGCTTTACCTCAAACCACGCGGGTGGCGTACTTGCTGGTATTTCTACAGGGCAAGATATTATTGCCTCTATTGCGCTTAAGCCTACATCAAGTATCACTATTCCAGGTAAAAGCATTAATACTGAAAACGAGGCAGTTGAGATGATCACCAAAGGGCGTCACGATCCGTGCGTTGGTATTCGTGCAATCCCTATTGCTGAGGCAATGATGGCCATTACATTAATGGACCATTTACTGCGTCAACGCGGTCAAAATCCGCATGTAAACCACGAACATGGGCCGATAAACGGCTCTGTTTAAGTGATTTCTGGGAGCGCGGTTAGGTTTTACGAACCGCGCCCATTTTAATTTAAATAAGATCAATTGCCTGTTTTGCTACCATATAAAGCTTTTTGATCATCAAACCGAGCACCCACCTGATGAACTGTTTGCTTAGTTCTTTAACCTCGTAAGTTTTTTTCCCTACAAATGCAAGCATATGACCAATTAAGCCTTTTAACTCTTCAGTTAATTCTACAAATTTGACTACAGAATCAAATAAACATCGAGCAAGCGTATCATAGAAAGTTAGGCCGAGGCCTAAACCCGCTTGGACGGAAATAAAAGCGTATTGTCCTGTTTTCTTTAAAAAAGTTATTAAGCCGTCTGTAATTATTCGTTGCCACTTGAGTGAAAAAGTTACGTTATAACGCGATGAATACTTTAGAACAGTATGATTATGATGTAGGGTCTTCAAAGAATTTTCCATACTTGCATAATCACTGTATGCAGCGACGGTATTGACGTAACCAGGTTCACTTTTTTCCATAGAGTGTGCGGCAAGACTAAAAAAAGATCCTTCATTCATAGCAGTTTGGTATTCATTAGAGGTATGGCTGAATGGCCAGGCAGGTACACAAGGAACAGGGTCGGCGCCATGAGTAACTCGATATTGACCGATATTATTTGCTGCTGAATGTATTGAATTACTTAATACCACCCTAGGCGCACCAAACGTATATAAATTAGTAGGTATACCTTTTTTACTAGCCCAGATAGCAGTAAGCTGAGCAATTGCACCACCTAAACTGTGCCCTACAATATGCAAAAATTCTGGTTTATGCTTTTTTATATAAGAATTAAACATGGGTTCCATACTAGTGAAGGCTTTCTCGAAGCCTGAATGTACTTCCAAATTTTTAGGACCAAGGGTAGTTGCAACATTTAAGTTAGTTAGCCAATCTGCACAAGATGAGAAAACGGTTCCACGAATGCCAATAATATGGTGGTTTTTGAATTGTGATGAAACACCTTCAGCAGTTAAAGCGAAGCCTGTCGTACGGTTCAAAAGCTGATTTATTAGCCCACCACTAACCCCCTGAATTTGATTGTTAGTCACTTTAAAGTTTCTCACAAAGTCATTATGAAACTCTCCGCTGAAGTCATAACTTTTTCTTATATCATAAACTCTATTCGCGACAGAAGCAGCTGTGCTTGGTGATATTGTTTTATTCATAGTTCAACCTTCTTCCCTGTAAAACGTTCTGTTAAATCATTTAAATCGCCATTATGGATTTCGTACTTTTCTTCACCGTTTTCCATAACCCATGTAGGATTGTAATCTTCATCCCATCTGCAAATGCTTGTTGCAGTTCTATTGAGGTATTTATTGGTGTTATTTTTAAATTCAAATCTGACCAATTGATTAGTTATTTCACACTTTAAAAAATCAAGCTTTTTGGTGAATTCAGGTAACTCTGAAATGCCTGGTTGTGTGGCCCCCCACAAACCAATAACTAAGTTGTTATCTTTACGAATAAAAATCTTCTGGTGGACACGGTCTTCGGAAATTAATTTATTCGGGATAGAAGAAAGTATAGTTTTCTTTGATAAATGAAATCGTCCGTCATCTCCTGTCATTACAGAATCAAGTCGTTCAACGCCATCAATATATGTTAATGAACGTATTATTTCTAAATCAGCAATTGGTATGCCATTTTCAGTGACGACGCCGTTGACTTCAGGGCTTAAAAATACTTCTTTCTTTTTTCTGAACCAGCTAAACATATCTTCTCCTTGACTAAGGGCCGGAAAAACAATAGCACAAAAAAGAATCAATAGGATGGCTAATCGAGGTAAATAAATAGATTTATTCATAGGCAATCCTTGCATAATTTTCTTAGATTTTAACTAAGAAAAAAATGTATGTAAAGTGAACTGTACCTGTTTTTATAAGGTGCCTTAATTACTAATAAAAGTACGCAATTCTTCCTCTAGCACTTTTCTTTTATATAAGTAGTCTTTATAGATTATTAACTCCCGAGGGTACTTTATATTTTGGGCAGATGTTTCCGTATTTATTCTGTACGCGTACTAATATTTTTTATATTAAATTCATCGTTGAAAGTATTCCATTAGTTTTTAATAATTCATTAAGTATTAATATCCTTAGTGTTTATATATTACAACCTCACATAAAAAGTAGCTATTATGAGTAAAAATATCCAAACTAACCTCTCGCATGCTGAATATGAATCAACATTAAAACGTTTGGAAAAGTTTAGTCATTATACCGATAGCAGCATTGGCATCCCTTTTACTAAATTTAACATAGGGCTAGAGGCGGTGATTGGCTTAATACCCGTAATAGGGGATGCTGCAGGGCTTATTTTATCAAGCTATGTACTGGTAGAGGCGCAGCGTTTGGGCGTAAGTAAACGCATAAAAACGAAGATGATCATTAATATGCTGATTGATTTCGTAGGCGGCTTAGTTCCATTTTTTGGCGATATATTTGATGCTTTTTTTAAAGCCAACACCCGCAATACCCGTTTATTAAAAAAACATTTAAATGCGCAGTTAGCTAATTGATAGTAATACTGTTTTTTTAGAGGCTTTAAATTTAACATTAAGAATAAAAAACAAAGTGTTGTTGGTTGTTTAATCACCTAGTAAGGTAGGGAAGCCTATTCACTTTGGTATATACAAAATGCAATTATTTATCGGTAATAAAAACTATTCTAGCTGGTCATTACGCGCATGGTATTTAATGAGTAAATTTGATGTCCCGTTTGACGAAACCCAGCTTGTGCTCGACACCAGTGACTTTTACGACGAACTAAAACAACACTTCCACGTTCAAAAAGTGCCGGCGTTAATTGATGGTGATTTGCAAGTGTGGGACTCGCTCGCAATTTGTGAATATATTAACGATGCCCATTTATCGGGAGCAGGGTGGCCTAAATATATTACTCAGCGAGCTACAGCGCGCGCATTAAGCGCTGAAATGCATGCTGGCTTTATGGCACTGAGAAACGAAATGCCGATGAATATAAGAGCCACACGTAAAGTAACGATATCAAGTGCTGCACTAAAAGATATTCAACGTATTGATGAGATATTTTCCCAGCAGCAAGATATGTTTCCTAATGAATGGTTTTTTGGCGACTTTAGTATTGCCGATGCGATGTACGCCCCCATTGTACTTCGTTTAAAAACGTATCAGATTACCTTATCCCCAGCGGCGCAGCAGTATTGTGATTTTGTGATGCGTTGCCCTGTTTTGCAAAAGTGGATAACCCAAGCACTTACAGAAACCGATATAGTTCAGTGCGATGAGGCGGGAGTAGAGGTATAACTCGCTCATCACTTTTACTTTAAAGGTAAAAGCCCGTACAATTCGTCTCGTTTTTAGTGCGCTAATTTTGCGCTGTAACCGAGACGAATTAATCAGTTTTTATGCATCACATAGCCGATCTTATATCTATTTTCGATAGTGTTTTTTATCAAAGCCATAACACTCGCTTAGTAAAAGGCGATGATGAGCCTGTTTATCTACCTGCCAATAATACCCATGGTTTTAATCAAATTGTATTTGCACACGGCTTTTACGCCAGTGCCCTACATGAAATAGCGCATTGGTTAGTGGCTGGCAATAAACGCAGAGAGCTTGAAGATTATGGGTATTGGTACTGCCCAGATGGGCGAGATAAACAGCAGCAAGCTGAATTTGAAAACGTAGAAATAAAACCACAAGCCATAGAGTGGCTGCTCAGCACCGCTGCTGGCTTTGATTTTAATGTGTCGGTAGATAACTTGAACGGTGAGCAAACTTGCCGGTTTGACTTTCAGGCGCGAGTACACCAGCAAGTATTGATGTTATTAGAGCAGGGGGTTAACGCACGTACCCACGCATTATTAAAAGCGTTAAGTGATTTTTATAAAACACCGTGGCCGTTAACCGCTCAGCAATTTAATTGGGACCACCCTCAGGAGTTACAAAATGCAGTTTAAGTTAGGCTTAATTATTAACCCTGTTGCAGGACTTGGTGGCAGCGTTGCTTTAAAAGGCAGTGATGGCGAAAACACTGCTGCAAAAGCAATTGAGCTGGGGGCGCAAGCCAAAGCTAACAGCCGCACACAGGCAGCCCTAGAAGTACTTGTACCCTATAAAGAGCAGTTAACAATTTATACTGTAAATGGCGATATGGGCGAAAAAGCAGCCCGCGGACTAGGCTTTAATGTTGAGGTAGTTTATACCGCCAATACCGTAACAAGCGCCGATGATACAGAGGCTAGCGCAAAGCTACTTAAAAATTTAGGCGTAGATTTAGTCCTGTTTGCTGGTGGCGATGGTACTGCGCGCAATATTTGTCATGCCATAGAAGATACCGTACCAGTGCTGGGTATACCTGCTGGCTGTAAAATTCACTCTGGCGTATATGCAATTACACCTAAAGCAGCAGGGCGCGTAGTAGAAATGCTTGTAAAAGGCGAGCTAGTTACACTTGCAGATGCCGATGTAATGGATATTGATGAAGAGGCGTTTAGGCAAGGCACCGTAAAAGCTAAGCGCTACGGTGAAATGCAAATACCAAGCGAAGTACGTTATGTACAAGCGGTTAAAAATGGTGGTAAAGAAACAGACGAATTAGTACTTGCCGACATTGCAGCGCATGTGGTGAGCGAAATGGATGAAGACACCTATTACATTATGGGTAGTGGCTCAACTGTTGAAGCGATAATGCAAGAAATGGGGCTAGATAATACTCTATTAGGCGTAGATTTAATTAAAGATCAAACCCTAGTTGCGCAAGACTTAACTGCTAAACAGCTACTTGAGTACACGCACGGGCAAGCTACTCAATTAGTTATTACATTAATAGGCGGGCAAGGCCATATTTTTGGTCGAGGGAATCAGCAGCTAAGCCCGGAGCTTATTCGCACCATCGGCAAAGAAAACATTATTGTGGTGGCAACTAAAACCAAATTACACGCGTTGAACGGGCGTCCACTTATTTGTGACACCGGCGACAGCGCTTTAGATGATGAATTAACAGGTTACATTAAAGTAACCACCGGCTATAACGACCATATTATGTATGCTGTCGGTTATGAAAACCAGGAGAAGTAACACAATGAGTTTAGTGAATTATATTGATGCTGCGCAGCAATACTTTGATGATTTAGTAATTAAAGCAACAGATGATGAGCTGTTCGCTGGTGGTTACTTGCGCGGACATTACGACCTTGCAGTAGGCTATGCAGAAGTAGAAGAGCTGACAATCTCTATTGATGAGCTCAACGAAACCGTGGAGCAAAGCTTAGTAAAAGCATACCGTAATGGCGAGCTAAACGAAGAAGATAAAACCTTGGTTGTTAGGCTTTGGGAAGAGGTGAAAGCCCTCGCTTAACCAATGTTTAGTTCACAATTATAAAAACGCGGCGACGATAACGAAGCCGCGTTTTTTTATGCTCTATTTGTGCCCATAATAGATTTATTAGTTAATTTACTGTTACACATTAATAGTATATTGTTACTTAAACCTATTTTGGGAGCTTTAAATGAACAATAATAATCAAGCTGCGGTACCTACAGGGTTAATCGCGCGTTTTTTAAACTTTGTGGAGCGAGTTGGTAACAAACTTCCCGATCCGGCGATTATTTTCTTATTCGCTATGTTACTTATTTGGTTGTGCTCGTGGTTACTGTCGGGGGTGAGCTTTGACGCGTTAGACCCACGGACAGGCCAAGCCATTGTTGTAAATAACCTATTAGAGGGCGACTCACTCGCCTCATTTTTATCTTCCATGGTAAAAACCTTTACAGGCTTTGCACCGCTAGGGGTGGTACTGGTTGCCATGTTAGGTGTGGGAGTGGCTGAGCACTCAGGTTATATCAATACAGGCCTTAAGCTAATGCTTAAAGTTACCCCAAGGCAACTGCTAACCCCTTCAGTCATTTTGGTAGCTATTGTAAGCCATACAGCAACCGATGCTGGCTACGTATTAGTGATCCCATTAGCGGGTGTTATTTTCTTTGCCGCAGGGCGACACCCATTAGCGGGTATTGCAGCCGCATTTGCTGGTGTGAGTGGTGGGTTTGGCGCTAACTTTATTCCATCAGGAATAGACCCATTACTGCAAAGCTTTACCCAAAGTGCAGCGCAAATTATTAACCCCGATATGTCGATTAACCCCCTTAATAACTGGGCGTTCACTTCTGCCTCGAGTTTATTTATTGTGTTATTAGGCTGGTATATCACTGACAAAATAATAGAGCCTCGGTTAAAAAACACAGCACTTAATGAAGACACCCAAAACTTACCCGCGTTTGATGAAGCTAAAAGTGATGAAAAACGCGCTTTTTTTATAGCCAGTAGCGTAATGATTGCAGGACTTGCTTTACTTGCGTTTGTATCCGCTCCTGCCGATTCAGCAATGCGCAGTGCTGATGGCTCACTAACTAATTTTAGATCGCCCCTGATGCAATCTATCGTGCCTTTAATCTTTTTATTATTTTGGATACCCGGTGCCGTGTATGGTTTTACCGTTGGTACCTTTAAAACCTCAAAAGATATGATAGATGCGATGAGTACCGCGATGAGTGGCATGGCCTATTATATTGTAATGGCGTTCTTTTGTGCGTTGTTTATTGCAGCGTTTTCTAAGTCTAACTTAGGGGCATTAATGGCCATTGAAGGGGCGCAGCTTTTAAAAGCAATGGAGTTGCCCAGTGCGGTAACAGTTGTGGGTATTATATTTTTAACCGGCTTTGTAAACTTGTTCGTTGGCTCAAGCTCTGCAAAATGGGCGTTACTGGGACCTATTTTTGTACCAATGTTAATGCAGCTAGGTATATCACCCGATTTAACCCAAGCAGCTTACAGAATCGGAGACTCTAGCTCAAACATTATTACCCCACTTATGCCGTATTTCCCATTGGTTGTGGTGTACTGCCAAAAGTACGTAAAAGATACCGGTATAGGCACGCTCATCGCGCTTATGATCCCTTACTCAATCGCGTTTATGATTGGCTGGAGTATTTTCTTGCTAGGGTATTGGGCACTCGGTATTCCGTTAGGGTTAGATGCGAGTTACGTTTATCCGGCGTTACCTTAACTTAAACCTTAATTTATGAACCTCACTCACTTGAGTGAGGTTTTTATATAAAATTGCTGCCATGTAAAAAGAAGTTTTAATTACCTTTCTAATTCTCTCACTATATAGCCAAATAAACTCGCCTCACCAACAATATACACATAATCGTTTTTGTTATTCATTATTGTAGACTTATCGTCGTACCATCTAAAATCGTGCGTTTTGTTAGTTGTAGGGTCTTTAAAGTATAAACGAGTACAACTATCTTCATAATCAGACCCACATTCTTGTACATCAGTGAGGATATATTCCTTATACCAATAATCGCCTTGCGTGTAGTAAGCCCATAACTCAATGGGGGCAGAGAGTAAAAAATAGAGAGTTGCATAGATTAACAAAGGGAGTAATGGGTAGATGAAGATTAATGATAACTTCATTTTTGTATCTGAAAAGCTATCTTTAAGGTGCTCTCTATAGTCACTGCAACGTCTATATTTTTTGATTACAAGTACATGGAGATAGATAAATGATGCCCCGCAAAAAATAGGAAGCGCTATATAAAAAATAGCCTCATAAATTTTATTTTCGATAAATGGCGGATCGGTAAAATCCATTAACATAAGCATGGCAATGCTTAGTATTGGAAAGCTTATTATTGCTGCAAAGAGCAAGTTGTCATAATATTTTTTCAATTTTAATTCATCCGTGAATTATAGTTTTTTCTTAGTTTACAGAATTTTTATTTTTTACAAAAGCAGTGGCTTTAAAACAAAAAAACCTTGGCACTTTCGTGGCAAGGTTTTTTATAACGTAAGCTATAAAGCTTAGTTAGATGTGAAGCTCACAGGGCGACGTTCTTTACGAGGACCGCCACGCTTATCACCGCGTTGGTTGTCTTTGTTAAAGCTACGCTTTTTATCACCACTTGGGCGCTCAGCGCGTTCACCACGTGGCTCAGCTGGGCCTTGATCTTGTGTTAGTGTCATACCCATTGGGCGTTTACAAATAAACACTTTTTGGAAGTGATCAAGTACATCTTTAGGCATGTTTTGCGGTAATTGTACCGTACTGTGACTGTCGTGTAGACGAATGTCACCAATAAACTTGCTTGAGATATCAGCTTCGTTAGCAATCGCGCCAACAATGTTTTTAACCTGTACACCGTGCTCACGACCCACTTCGATACGGTAAGTATCCATAGGGCCTGCATCGCGGCTGTTACGCTCGCGAGGTTTACGCTCAGGGCGGTCACCACGTTCGTTACGACGACGGTCATTACGATCGCCACGCTCGTTACGTGTATTACGCTCGTTGCGAGGTTGAATCTTAACTTCTTCAACTTTAATTGGCGACTGTTGCTGTGCTAAACACAGTAATGCACCCGCTAGGTCTTCTAAAGATAAGTCTAGTTTTTGTGCCATGCTAGCAGCAACTTCATTGAAGAACGTAATGTCTTTGTTTTCAAGAGCAAGCGTAAGCTTTTCTTTTAACGCATTAATACGTTTTTCTTCAACTACTTTAGCTGTAGGTAGCTCAACCTGTGCAATTTCAGACTTAGTATGACGAATGATATTTTTAAGTAAATAACGTTCGTTATGCTTAACAAATAAAATTGCTTTACCAGTACGACCAGCACGACCTGTACGGCCGATACGGTGAACGTAGGCTTCTGAGTCTTGTGGAATATCGTAGTTGATTACTAAGCTTAAACGGTCTACATCAAGACCACGTGCTGCTACGTCTGTTGCAATAACAACGTTTAGCATACCGCTTTTTAAGCGATCTACCGTGCGTTCACGTGCTTGCTGGTTCATGTCACCATTAAGTGGCGCAGCAGAGAAACCTTCGCGCTCTAGTAACTCAGCAAGTTGCACAGTGTCGTTACGTGTACGTACGAAAACAATAGCACCTTCGTATTGCTCTGCTTCTAAGAAACGAACAATGGCTTTGTTTTTATGTACGTGTGCATTCCAAAACACTTGCTCAACAGATGATACAGTTGAGTTACGCGCAGAAATATGAACCTGTTCAGGGTTATTCATATATTTGCTGCTGATGTTTTGAATTTGCTTAGGCATGGTCGCAGAGAAAAGACATGTTTGCTTTTCGCGCGGTGTTTTTTCCATGATGTTTTCAACATCATCGATAAAGCCCATACGTAACATTTCATCGGCTTCATCAAGTACAAGTGCTTGTAAAGCATCAAACTTGATAGTGCCACGGTTTATATGATCGATTAATCGACCCGGAGTAGCAACAATAATTTGTGCGCCACGACGAAGTGCGCTTAATTGAATGCTGTAGCTTTGGCCACCGTACAGTGCTAATACTTCAACACCACGAGTACCTTTTGCATATTGTTCAAATGCCTCAGCAACTTGGATCGCAAGCTCACGTGTTGGTGTGAGTACAAGGATCTGT
>NZ_DJHW01000005.1:19029-39818 GCF_002433295.1 Pseudoalteromonas sp. UBA6610
GGTGTGAGTACAAGGATCTGTGGCTGTTTCACAGACGGGTCAATATTATTTAGTAATGGCAGTGCAAATGCTGCTGTTTTACCTGTACCCGTTTGTGCTAGTCCCAGTACGTCCTTTCTTTCTAGCAATAACGGTATACATTGAGCTTGGATTTCAGATGGTGTCTTGTAACCCAACTCTTCAACTGCCTTTAAAATTGCAGGAGAAAGATTTAGAGATTCAAACGTGACTGGTTCTGACATTAATACGCCTCAACGAATTTAAAGAGGCGCGCATTGTATAGGAAATACGAGGCAATTGCTTGTATAAATTACAACTAATTTGTATGTGGTTGATGTTGGTCGAAATTTAACCAGTTTAAGTTTTTGATTTTTTAAACTGGTTAACAAGCTATATACAAAGCGTTATTTATATAGGCCTAGATTTTCTTTTGCGTAGGCTTCAAATTCAGTAAATCCACCAATGTGAGTTTGATCTACAAAAATTTGTGGCACAGTTGGGCATGGTTTTCCTGCAGACTTTTCTAAATCCGCTTTGCTAATGCCTTCTTTGATAATATCGATGTAACGAAACTTAAAATCATCACGCTCATTTGATAGTTGTTCGGCAACGTCTTTAGCACGTACACAAAATGGGCAGCCTTCGCGGCCAAAAATTACTGTAAGCATAATACTCTCCTCAATTTAGTTGGGTTCATATTAAACGATTAATTAATAATTTAAAGCGCAAAAAATCGATTGGTTAATTCTGTTTTACTGTTAACTCGCTTAATTACTCATTTGCCATGCATTTTGAATTGCAATTTGCAAAAGCGCATTTATGCAAAGGATGTGTAATTTTTAAATCTAATGAATTCATCGTATTAGTAAAGACGCTGCAAGTGGCATGTAAATTGATATTTAACTACAGAGCCATTCTTATTAGGAACGATGATGAGTAATAACAGCCATGTTTTAGAAATTATTCAAGGGGTAATTGCCCGCTTTTGCAAAGCAGACAACACAAATGTGGCAATTACACTCATCAACAAATTACAGTGTAATTATATTTGTTTACAGGTGTCTCCTGAGCAAATGATTATCCAGTGTGAAGCGTTTATTTTGCCTTCGCTAAAAGCCGCTAAAAGCCATTTTGTGCTAACAGTAGAGGCCAATTTACAGGGTATTAATTTAAATTACTGGGTAGATTCGAATCCTGAAATGCACACCATTGATATACACGGTTTACTAGCAACCCGTGAGCCAATTTCATCGGTAGATACAAACAAAGAGTTTATTAGCGCATCTAATAGTAAAGACAACTTAGAGCAAAGCATTCATTACCTAGTTAACTTTAGTGCGCAAAACTATGGTTTAAAACTCGCCGACAGCAACCACACCAACGCTTTAAAAATTGAAGATACGCGTCACCTATCTGCAGAGCAACTTGCGAGTGATTTTTTAAATAATGGGGCGTCTCAGAGTATAAAAATTTGCGCATTTGATGCGCTCAGTGAGCTGCAAAGCCAACACGCTGTTTCTCAACCTGTATTGGCGTGGCCGTTTTTTGATACTGACTTAGTAAATGCGGTTAATAATTTAAATACCCACAGCAAATTATCTGTATTGGTTGCTGATGACAGCTTGCCAAGCCAAGTTGCGACCAAAGTCATGCTTGAAATGCTTGGCTGCGCAGTAACCTGTGCAGAAAATGGCTCAAGTGCCTTACTTATTGCCCAGCAAGAACCTTTCGATTTACTGCTGTTAGATGAGCGTATGCCAGGTATGTTTGGCAGTGATGTGGCTCAGCAGCTCATTAAACAAAACACCCCAAACGATAACACGCCAAAAGTTATTTTAACGGGCATTACTGAGGAGCAACAAATTGCTCAGTTGTTCGAAAAAGGGGTGACGCACTATCTTCAAAAACCGGTAACAAAAGCTGTATTAGAAGAGTTTATTAAGCCTTGGCAAGCTGCCTAAAGGCCCGTTTAGGAGGACGTTATGAACGATTTATCAAAAACAGCTTTGCTGCTCATTGGTTTTCAAAATGATTACTTTTCGCCTGATGGCATTTTATACCAAGTGGTTGAAGAGTCATCAAGAGTAACCGGCGTGGTAAATAACACGTTAGCGCTGCTTGACAAATACATAGATAAATTTGCATTAGTGCTCAGTACGCCTATTCACTTTACACAAGATTATAGCGAGCTTAAAAACCCAATTGGTATATTAAAAGTGATTGCCGAAGTAGGGGCTTTTAAAGCCGACTCTTATGGTGCTCAAGGCATTAAAGAATTTGATAAATATGGCAAACGTATTATGCAAATACCCGGTAAACGCGGGTTAAATGCGTTTACTCATACAGAGCTTGCAAATGTGCTTAATAAAAATGGCATCAATAACATTGTTTTAGCAGGCACGGTGACCTCTATTTGCATTGACTCTACGGCGCGTTCAGCGGTAGAGCTTGGCTTTAATGTGACGGTACTTAATGACTGTACATCAAGCAGAACGCCGTTTGAGCAATCATTTTACTGTGAAGAGGTTTTTCCGCTTTATGCCAAGGTGTGCAGCCATACAGAATTAGTAAATGAATGAGGCGCATATGGAAGAAAAAGACGAGCTACAAGTACAAGTTCATTACGCGCTAATAGAGCAGCTTTCTGCAAATACCCGCAGGCAAACTAAGTTACTTGCCTTACTTGATGAATGTGTATTTGAATGTGATAAACATTTAGTGTTTAGCTACGTGAACGAAGCATGGCTTAATAAGTTGGGTTTTACGCCGGCCATGCTAATAGGTAAAAAAATCACATCGCTGTTAGAGACCAAAGACTCGTTAAAGCTGTCAGCGTATATTGAGTCTATTTTTGAAGGCGTTTTTAGTGCCAGTATAGAGCTGCAAGTCAAAAATAATGACGGCCTTACTAACTGGTTTGAAATGCGCTTGGCCTGCGACGATAGCGGCGGGTTTATTGGCTCGTTACACGACATTCAACGACATAAAGACTACCAATACTTACTCACCCAGCAACAAGAGTACGCTAAGCGACTTTCTTTAGTGGCAAGCCACACCAATAATTTAGTTATAATTACCGACCGATTTGGCAAAATAGAATGGGTTAATAAAAGCTTTGAAACGCTTACTAGTTATAAATGTGAAGAAGTCATCGGGCTTAGCCCCGGTAAACTGTTGCAAGGGCCTAAAACAAGCCTAGAGTCGCGCCAGTTAATGGCTAAAGCGATTAAAAATGCCGAGCCTTTTCAAATAGAAACCGTTAATTATGATAAAAATAAAAACGAATACTGGGTTGCTATTGATGCTACCCCTGTAAAAGATGATGACGGTAATGTTAAGCATTTTATAGCCATAGAAACCAACATTACCCAGCGTGTAAAAGCTGAACAAGCCATGGCAGAAATAGAATATAACTACCACTCTGTGGTCGATAACATCCCTGATATTGTATTGAGGTTAGATGCGCAGGGCGGGTTATTGTTTATGAACAAAGCATGGCAAGATTTTTTCCAAACAGACATAAATAAACACCTTGGCTTACCCATTGCTAATTTTGTAATGAGCGAGGATGTGGAAAAGCTAAACACAGCACTTACAGGCTACAGTAGTGGCAACCGAGAAGTTAAACGTTTGGATATTAGGTTAACCAACGCGCTTAATGAGCCAAATTGGGTTGAAATGACCCTCACACCCATTACCTCATTTAATGGCACACACTTAACATCTATAGCGGCGACCGTGGTTGATATTCAAGAACGTGTGATAGCTGAACAAATACTCTTAGATGCTAAGCACCAGGCTGAATCGTTGGCTGAGTCTAAAAGTCGCTTTATGGCCAATATAAGCCATGAAATACGCACACCTTTAAATGCAGTGATTGGCTGTGCAGATATCTTACACGACACTGGGCTTACAACAGATCAAAAACGTTACACCCAAATGATTAAAACAAGTTCAGATGCATTATTGAGTATTTTAGATGACGTGCTGACCTACTCACGCTTTGAAGCGCAAGCAATCTCAATAGATAATCAGCCATTTAGCCTCGATATTTGCTTAGAAGAGGCTATTGATATTGTAAGTGAAAGCGCCGTGCAAAAAGGCCTCGAACTTATTTTTGATCTGCACCCTGATGTTCCTGCGCAGGTGGTGGGCGATCATGGTCGTATAAGGCAAATTGCAATAAATTTACTCTCAAATGCCATTAAGTTTACTCAAAAGGGTTCACTTATAGTGACAGCACAGTGTGTTGAGTTTGAAAATAATAAATTTACGTTGCAGCTTAGCTTTAAAGATACAGGAATAGGCATTGCGCAAAACAAGCTCGAGAGTATGTTTAAGCCGTTTATACAATCGGATAACTCTATCACTCGGGAATATGGCGGCAGTGGCTTAGGTTTAGCCATATGTAAGCAAATATGTGATGCTGCAAGGGGCAGCATTACTGTTAACTCGCAGTTTGGTAAAGGGAGTGAGTTTATTGTGAATTACCCTTTATTAATAGATACAAGCGAGCAGGTGCAAAGAGAAGGCTTTTCAGCCAGAACTAAAAAGCCCTATGTGTGTGTGATAAGTAAAAACTTGCCATTAAACACGGCGATAGAGCATATGCTTACTCGCCATTCGATAGATTTTTCACGCCTTGAGGACATCGAAAAGCTAGACAGTATCAATACGCCCGACGCTATTGTTACCACTAATAAAGCCGATTTAGACGCAGCGCAACAATTTTTAAAAAGTTACAAGAGCCTAAATACACCGTGTTTATTACTCATAGACCTACTGGGTAAAAACCAAAAAACAGAGGCGCCGAGCTCTGGTATGTTGATGTTTAATGGGCCTTTTAAGCCTTCGCATTTGCCCAGAGCGATTGCTGCGCTTGAGGAAGAGCTTTTTCATCTTGATATTATTTTTACTAATAAAAAAGAAACCACACTAAACACAGCCACTATTAATGCTCAGCCATTTAAAGGTACGCACGTACTCGTGGTTGAAGACAATAAAAATAACCAAATTGTGATTCAGCAATTTTTAGAGCAGCAAGGGTGCTTAGTTAAAATAGCCAGTAATGGGCAAGAGGCGATTGAAAAAGTTAAAACGCAAACAATAGATTTAATATTTATGGATATTCAAATGCCAATTTTAGACGGTATTTCTGCCACTAAAAAAATCAGAGAGTTAGCTATTGTCACCCCTATTATAGCGTTAACAGCGAATGCGATTCATGGTGATAAAGAGCGTTTTATTAAAGCAGGAATGAATGACTATTTAGCTAAACCAATTATTAGCGAAAAACTCAATTTGCTCTTAAATCAATACTTACCAAAACTTAATGACGCTAAACACTCTAAGTTAGAGCGCATTAACGAAATTTGGTCATTATTAAAGTAACAAGCAATGCAACCGTGCTTTTAGGTAAATAGTTATAAATGGCCTTAAGGTATTTGTGATTAAAGTTTTTAGTTGTTAAGTAAATAAACATAAATAGTGGGTTTAGCAAAAATTTAACCTCAAAAGGTTAAAATTGACTGTTTTCTCAAAAAAGCGGTGGCGATTGAGTATTGCGTAGTCAATTACTTTTATTGCCTAAAAAGCCTTAATATATTAAGCAAAACTGTAAATAATGCTGAAATACTAATCCTTTTTAATTGATTGGGTTGTGTAGGTTGGTTCTTAATGGTTATTTTTAAATTGGTTTGCATTTTGCAAATCAAAATGAAATTGAAATCTCATAATGCAAATATCCGCTCAGCTATTTTTTATTATCCCTATCAAAGTAATTAATTTACCCATTGATTTATAAAGACTTAAATTTTTTATCATCATTAAATTTATTTTGGCATGGCTTTCGCAATATAAACACCAAGTAGAGCGAAGTTATCGTTGATATAAATTTGCTAAGTAGTTAAATAAATTTTAAGGGTGTCCATTATGCAAACTAATACTAAAGTTAAACAGCAACCAAAAAAAATGTCTTTTGTTCTTACTCCAGAGTTAATGGTGCTGTCTATTATTATTGTTGCAGCTGTTATTGTTGGTGCAACAGCACTGCGAGGCACCGTTACTATTGAACCTGTTAATAAAGGCAATACCGAGATGTTCACCAATAAATTTAGCAATAGTGATTTAGATAATGCCACTATTGAAAGCAACACATTAAACTACGCTCAAAACATAGATGAGCAATCTGCCCAATCAGGCACACAAGGTTTAAACAACTAAACAATACTTCTCCTTTAGTATTTATTTCGGCTGACTCTAAGTAATTAGGTCAGCCTTTTTATTTTTAAAGCCACTTATACCCAAACCATCGCTTACTCCTGCTCCCACTTTAAATCAGCTTGCGTGTCAGTGTGATTTGCAAAATGCAAATATACCTATCAATAATTTTAGACTAACAGCCCGCTTTTAACTAATTGAATTTTATGTGTTTATTTTTTCTTTTGACGGCTTGTTTTGGTCTGTAATTTGCAATTTATGTAACAAGCTTACGGTGAGCCCTTATTTGTGGAGAAATTTATGAATGCTTTTAAAAGTTTAGAGCCTATCAATACGGTCAACATTGCACGCTGGCACGAACTTGAGCAAATTATGGCTCATGCAATGAAAAACCATTGTTTTAATATGGTGTACCAGCCGCTTGTATCTTTAACAAGTGGGCAATTAGTTGGCTTTGAATCATTAGTGCGCTGCGAATCTTCACGCTATGGTGTTGTTGGCCCAGATGAATTTATTCCGCATGTAGAACAGTCAGGTATGATTTTAGATTTAGGTGATTGGATTTTTAAGCAAACCCTAAGCGATTTAAGCCAAATGAGAAAAATAGGTATGAATGATATAACTATTTCATTGAATATTTCGCCGGTACAAATTATTGAAGGGGATGTGTTTTCTAAAGTAATGAGCTTACTTGATAAGTATCAAATAGACCCCGCAGCCATAAAAGTAGAATTAACAGAAACAGCATTAATAAAAAGTCCGCAGCGTATTGCTAAAACATTTGAGCATTTTCATAAAGAAGGGGTAAAAATTTGGCTAGACGATTTTGGAACGGGCTATGCCTCTTTAGGCCTTTTAAGGCAGTTTAATATTGATGGGCTAAAAATAGATCGCAGCTTTATAAGTGGCATTACAACGAACAATGAAGACTTTACTCTGTGTAGTGCAATTATTGCTATGGCGCAAAGACTCGGGTTAGAAACCATTGCTGAGGGGATTGAACAGCGCGAGCAATTACAAATATTAGAGCAGCTAGGGTGTGATGTAGCACAAGGTTACTTACTCGGAAGACCAAGTAGTTTAGCTAATAATACGGCGACATGGGTAAAAATGTACACTTAACTTAATGTTTAGATTTGCAAAATGCGAAAAACGACTTACTCTAAAAGTATAAAAGCTTTGTATCACAATAATAAATAAATAAAGGCCTAATATGCCAATACCTGAAGAATATATTGATAACACCATCACTCAAGCTCATGTGCTAGCGCAATTAGAGCAAGATGTTGGCTCACTCACTTTAGTAAGGCTGGTAAACTTATTTATTAATGAATTAGAAGAAATGCGAGTTCGTCTTAAAAATGCAATTGATGAGCAAGATGAAGATAATATTAAAGATATAATGCACGTACTTAAAAATTCTGCGGCGCTATATGGCGCATTAACTTTGGCAGCCCTTGCCAGTCAATTACATGATTACCCCCCCGTTACCATTGATGAAAATATTCACGCTGCTCAGATCGTTCAACATAATCTAGAAAAAACCCACGCTGCATACCAAGTTATTGCTAATAATATTACTTAAAAGGCTCTGCCATGAACGATTCTCAAAAAAAATCACTGGTTTATATAGTAGAAGACAGCATTGCAAGCGGGGCTCTTTATGCGAGTCAATTAGAGCAAGCAGGGCACGAATGTAAACACTTTACCGATGGCTACTCTGCCTTGGTAGGTATAAAAGAGATGATGCCTGATGTCATTGTCCAAGATGTTTGTTTGCCCGATATTAGTGGCTTAGAAGTGCTGCAGTTTGTTAAAAAGCAAGAAAAGCCCGCTAACGTAGTCATGATCACCTCAAATAGCTCTATTGATGTTGCAGTAGAGGCAATGCGTTTAGGTGGTTTTGATTTTTTAGAAAAACCGTTTTCAGGCCAGCGCTTAGTGAGCGCCGTAGATAGCGCGCTTTCGCAAAAAGCACCTCCTGCAGTTAAAATTCAAGAACAAAAAGCGCAAAACACTTCCGGGTTTATTGGTGAATCGTTAGCAATGCAAACGGTGTTTAGGCTTTTAGATAGTGCAGCGCGAAGCAAAGCATGTGTTTTTATTACAGGTGAGAGTGGCACAGGTAAAGAGGTGTGCGCGCAAACTTTGCACGACACTAGCCCACGAAGTGAAGGGCCATTTATTGCAATTAACTGTGCTGCTATTCCAGGAGAGTTATTTGAGTCAGAGTTTTTTGGCCATGTAAAAGGGGCCTTTAGCGGAGCGCTAAGTGACAGGAAAGGGGCTGTAGAAGTTGCAAACGGTGGTACTTTATTTTTAGATGAACTGTGTGAAATGGAGCTCAACCTACAAGCTAAGTTATTGCGTTTTTTACAAACGGGTGCGTTTAATCGGGTAGGCAGTAGCGAGGTTTTACACAGTAATGTAAGGCTAGTGTGTGCAACAAATAGAAGCCCTGTAGTTGAAGTTGCCGAAGGGCGTTTTAGAGAAGATTTATACTATAGGCTTAATGTTATTCCTGTAAAGTTACCTCCGCTACGCGAGCGAGCTGGCGATATAATGTTGCTTGCAAAGCATATTTTAAAGCAAAAAAGTGAAAGTAACGCTAAGTTATTCCATCGCTTTTCAAAAGAAGTTGAAAACCTTTTTTGTAACTACGATTGGCCAGGTAATATCCGTGAGCTGCAAAATGTTATCGAAAATATCGTTGTTATCAACGAGGGTGACGTAGTTGAGTTAGATATGTTGCCAAGCTCATTTGGTGTTAATTCTGCTATTCCAATCAAAAATACCAGCTCGTCTCAATCTGCGGAGCAAATACAAACTAACTCGCTTATGGGCGTACACGACATAGAGCCCCTGTGGCAAGTTGAAAAAAGGGCAATAGAGTCGGCAATAGCCGTATGCGATGATAACATTCCACTTGCTGCGGCCTATTTAGGCGTAAGCGCCTCGACTATTTACAGAAAAATAAAAGGCTGGAGTTAGCTTTACGCTTCTTGCTCACATCTTCTTGGTGTTTATACTGTGCTAATGCTACTTAAAAAGAGCAAGATGCCTGTTTTATCTAACATTTTATTATTCTGCTTACAGCTTATAATTCTCCTAATCATATTAAACAAGGCTACTTAATAAAAGCGAGTCGCCTGCCATTTCGTTCTCAGTTACATTTTCATGGTTGAAATAAACAAAGATACCCTAAGCTCTATTACTACACCCTAAGTTTAATAGTAAAAGGAGATCATAATGAGTAACGTTAATTTACAGCCAGCGAGTGTAATGCAGCCTTTAGTGGTAAGCGATTTAGATAACAATGACGTGAATTTAGTTGACCGCGTAAGCGACAAACCTTGGAAAATGATAGTGGTGTACAGAGGCCAGCATTGCCCTAAATGTACCGAGCAACTCAACGAGCTTGCAACAATGCATGACGATTTTGCCAGCGCAGGTGTAGAAGTTGTAGCAGTAAGTGGCGATAGCGAAGAGCAGCTTAAAAAGCATCTTGAAAAAATAGACGTAAATTTCCCTCTTTATTACAATTTAACCATTGAGCAAATGACTGATTTAGGCTTATACATAAGTGAACCGCGCAGTGATGCTGAAACAGATCACCCATTTGCTGAGCCTTGTATTATTGTTTTAAACGAAGACAACCAAGTACAGATGCTTGATAAATCAAATAGCCCATTTGTTCGCCCAAGCCTTAAGCAGCTGCTAGGCGGTATTAAATTTTCACGCGAAAACGACTATCCAATTCGCGGTACTTTTATTAAGTAACGTGTATTGAGTAATTTGATGAATATACGAAGAGGGCACATTTTTGTGCCCTTTTTTATTTTTTTTCACTTTTTTTAATTTAATTACTTGAAAACTATTTTACTGCCCATAAATAGTTTAGTGAGGACGCCTGATGGGTCCCAAAAAATACAGAAGTTATTGAAATTTATATTATTAATTTAATTATGTTGTACTTGTTCAAACGAAAAGTAACAACATTATATCGCTTAAATATGAGGATATTATTATGCGTACAGTAGACTTATCACCACTTTATCGTTCATTCATCGGCTTTGATCATTTAGCATCTTTAATGGATGCGGCAGCTCGTACAGACAAGCAGCCTAGCTTTCCTCCTTATAATATCGAAGCACTAGATAAAGACAAATACAGAATCACTATGGCCGTTGCTGGTTTTAGTGAAAATGAACTGACCATTGAGTCAGAGAACAACACTTTAAAAGTTGCAGGCACGAAACCAAACAAAGATGAAAATGAAGAGCGCAAGTTTATTCATCAAGGAATTGCGGAACGTAACTTTGAGCGTAAGTTTCAACTTGGAGATCATGTAAAAGTACTCGGTGCCGATTTAGCCAACGGTCTGCTTAGCATTGACCTAGAGCGCGAAATTCCAGAAGCACTTAAACCTCGTAAAATTGAAATTGGCGGTGGAAACCTAATCGAAGGTAAATAATCGCTAATAAACATTTTCCCTGATTGTAGCCGCCTCAACTGAGGCGGCTTTTTCGTTTTTATAACTCGTTTATATGCGTTAAATAATAATTTGCTTGGGCTAAGGTCTGCTGTTGAAGTTGAGGTGTTTGTTTATCCCAGTTTCTATAAACCATGCCAATGCGTGGGTTTTTTTCAAGTAATGCGCGGTGTTTATCCATAAACTGCCAATATAAGCTGTTGTAAGGACACGCCTTCTCACCTACTTTTTGCTTAACATCATAATGACAGTTTTTGCAGTAATCGCTCATTTTATTGATGTAATTACCACTGGCTGCATAGGGTTTAGTGGCGATAATAGCATCATCTGCAAATTGGCTCATGCCACGGGTGTTAGGCATTTCAACCCATTCAATGGCATCAATATAAACCCCTAAATACCACTGGTCGACTTCATTAGGGTCGATGCCTGTTAATAAGCAAAAATTACCAATGATCATTAATCTTTGAATATGATGAGCGTATGCGGTGTCTAAGCTCTGCGTTAATGCGTGGCTTAAACAGTTCATTTTTACATTACCCTGCCAAAAGTACCCCGGTAACGACTGGTTAGCCTGTAATTGGTTTTTTTGTGCATAGTCGGGCATGTTTGCCCAATATATACAGCGAACATATTCACGCCAACCTAGGATTTGCCTAACAAAGCCCTCTACTTGAGAAATCGAAATTGTGTCGGGATGAGCATTAAATTCGTCAATTACACGCC
Organism: Pseudoalteromonas sp. UBA6610; assembly: GCF_002433295.1. NCBI lineage: Bacteria > Pseudomonadati > Pseudomonadota > Gammaproteobacteria > Alteromonadales > Pseudoalteromonadaceae > Pseudoalteromonas > Pseudoalteromonas sp. UBA6610. Next base: position 30,467 of record NZ_DJHW01000005.1, read on the forward strand.
TAATAACGTACAGCGGGTGGATTAACTTGGCGTTTAAAGCAAATGATAAACGGCTATGGTACAAGCTGGGGTTATTTGTAACTTGGTCGGTCATTGCATCTTGAAACTGGCCGAAATTTTTTAGTAGGTGGATACAAAAATACTCTAAACACGTTTTGGCTTGTTTGCGAGTGAGCGGCCATGGCAGCTGCTGAGGATTTATTTCACCAAAGTAATTTACGTTATGTTTTTTAAGTCTGCTAATGATAGAGCTTACATCGTTATTAAATAATTTTGGCGGGGGGATAGCGTTTAAATCTGCTTTTTTAAATTTGTTTCTGTTATTGCTATCAAAGTTCCATTGCCCTCCTTGCGGGCTACTCCCATCCATAAGAATAGTGTATTGCTTGCGCATAGCACGATAAAAGTGCTCCATAGTCACATGTTTGTTTTTTTCAAACCGATCGTTAATTCGCTCAAATGGCAGCATAAAATGCTCGGTGTCATAGGCTTTAACAAGAAGATCAGACTCTTTTTTAAATTTACTTAGCTGTGCTTTGAGGCGAAATTCATCAGGGTATTGATAATGTATTTCACTGCAATGATACAGTTTAGCTATGCGCGTGAGTAAATCAGGCAAGGTTTTGTCTTGGTGGGTATCATCAAGGGTAAGGTGAAGTGTGCTGTAATCCGCGCTTTGTAAAGCTGTAGCAAAACGCTCCATCGCATAAAAAAAAGCACATAACTTTTGCACATGGTGCTTAACGTAATTGGTTTCTTGTTTTAACTCGGCAATTAAATAAAGCGTATCAGGCTCTTTTTCTTTAAACCACGAATGCGAAGCATTGAGTTGATCACCTAAAATTAGGCGCAACACTTTATAATGAGCCATAAACCACCTAAATTTAGTTGTACGTAAAAAGCGACAACGTGGATCTAGGTAGTTTGCTCATACGTGCATAAAAGCTAAAGCTTGTATTACTTAAAGCTTACTTGTGCGAAGTTGAGTGATTTTTTGCTCAAGCGAAATAACATTTGTTTTGTTAAACAAAGTTGTATTAGCAAAACTTTCAAAATAACGAAGTGCTTTTTGCCAAGCAAACTGTGTTTGTGCGGTGAATAAACGCCCTAAGTGCTCGTTTAAGGTATCGTAAAAGGCATCGCACAGTAACGATATTTCTTCTGGCGTAACGCCCATCTTTTTTAAGTATTGCAAGTGAAAGGTTAAAAATGGGGCAACAGAAGATGGGTTATCTAAATGCCTAACTATACGTTCTAAAACACAATATAAAATATAACTTTTTTCGTTAAAATAAGCGGCACTTGGATACTGCATTGTTATATTTGACTCTTCAAGCTTTGCATGAAAGCGCGCGGTAAACGCATGAAAGTTTGGCTTTACTATATGCAAACTTTTAATTAACTGTGGCTGATAAGTATTCATTAGCAATCTCATTAAATTTTGTAATTTTTATTTTTATCCACATAGGTGAGCTTTTAGTATAGTGCGTTGCTCAAATATCGCACGTAATCTAAACGTAAAAAGCACAAAATTGTATCAGTTTTATGAATTTTAGATATTTTATTTATGAATATACGGCTTTTTACGTACATATTAGTGACGTTACGATTACCATTTTAACGTCTGCATAATCATAGTACATACTGGTGAAGCTTAAAATGGGGGGTCACTGATTTTATCAAACTTATTAGTTATTATGGTTGCTAATTACCCCGTATATCCTTATAATAGCCGCCATTGTTTAGCGGTTGATTAACCACTAACAGCGATATTGAATTTTAGGTTTAATATCTATTGGCGCGGGATGGAGCAGCCTGGTAGCTCGTCGGGCTCATAACCCGAAGGTCGTCGGTTCAAATCCGGCTCCCGCAACCAATTTTTATAGTAGGTATATCCTTACTAATTCTATATCGCGCATTCTAAGTAATGCGCGTTTTGCGTTTAAGCTAATGTAGTTTAATTTGGTCAGTGTAATGACCCGCAGCCAAGCTTGGCCTGAGGCCACACAGTTTTATGCTTTATTGGTGTGACGCCCCGCTTGGTTCGGGGCGTTGTTGTATCTGCACCATTGATTTATGGCTTTGTCATTAAATCAAAACTTAAACTCAGTATTTTAGGGCTATAAGCCCTTTTTTTGTTTGTATGGAGGATTTTCGTGACAAAACTTGAGCAAGATTTATTAACCATGCTTACGCCTGCAGTAGAAATGTTAGGCTTTGAATTACATGGTCTTGAGTTTGTACAAGCAGGCCGCCATTCTACCTTAAGGGTTTATATTGACCATGAGGATGGAATATCTGTTGATAATTGTGCGGATGCGAGTCGCCAAATTAGTGCGATTTTAGACGTCGAAGACCCAATTACAAACGAATATGATTTGGAAGTATCGTCTCCTGGTGTTGATCGTCCATTATTCAAACAAGATCATTACGAGAAGGCGCAAGGAGAGGAAGTACGCGTGCGTACTAAGCTTCCACAAGACGGTCGCCGCAATTTTAAAGGCGACTTAGTAGCAGTTAGCAGTGATATGATCACACTTAAAAGCGATGGCGAAGAGCACTTAATCATGCTTAGCAATATCGAACGTGCGAACATCATCGCAAAGTTTTAATTCGAGTGCGAAGGAATAGGGCAAGCGAGGCATTACCCATGGCAAAAGAGATATTATTGGTTGCTGAAGCCGTTTCCAATGAGAAAGCGGTTCCAAAAGAAAAGATTTTTGAAGCGTTAGAGTTCGCTCTAGCAACAGCGACAAAGAAAAAACACGATGGCGAAATTGAAGTACGTGTATCAATCGACCGTAAAACCGGTGATTACGACACGTTCCGTCGTTGGCAGATTGCAGAAGTTCAAGAAGATGGTTCTTTAGAAAACCCTTACAGCGAAATCACATTAGAAGCAGCTCAAGTTGAAGAACCTGATTTGCAACTGGGTGATTATGTTGAAGAACAGATTGAATCTATCAAATTCGACCGCATAACTACACAAATGGCAAAGCAAGTTATCGTACAAAAAGTACGTGAAGCTGAGCGCGCTTTAGTTGTAGAAGCTTATAAAGATCAAGAAGGCGAGCTAGTAACAGGTGTCGTTAAAAAAGCAACACGTGATGCAATCGTACTTGATTTAGGTAACAACGCAGAAGCGGTTATTTACCGTGACGATATGCTGCCACGTGAAAACTTCCGTCCAGGAGATCGTATCCGTGGTCTCCTTTACGAAGTTAAACCTGAAGCTCGCGGCGCACAGTTATTTGTAACGCGTTCAAAACCAGAAATGCTGATGGAATTATTCCGCATTGAGGTGCCAGAGATTGGCGAAGAAATGATTGAGCTTCGTGCTGCAGCACGCGATCCGGGTTCACGCGCTAAAATCGCCGTTAAATCTAACGACAAGCGTATTGACCCAGTAGGTGCGTGTGTTGGTATGCGTGGTGCACGAGTTCAAGCTGTATCATCAGAACTTGGTGGCGAGCGTGTTGATATCGTACTTTACGATGACAACCCAGCGCAGTTTGTTATTAACGCAATGGCACCGGCTGAAGTAGCTTCAATCGTAATGGATGAAGACACTCATTCAATGGATATCGCTGTAGAAGCTGATAACCTAGCACAAGCAATTGGTCGCAATGGTCAAAATGTTCGTTTAGCAAGCCAATTAACTGGCTGGGAACTAAACGTAATGACTGTTGAAGACATGCGCGCTAAAAACGAAGCAGAGTCAGATAAGTTAATTAACTTATTTACTGAAAACTTAGATATTGATGATGAATTTGCATCATTACTTATCAACGAAGGTTTCTCAACACTTGAAGAAGTAGCATATGTGCCGGCTTCTGAGTTTTTAGAAATCGACGGCCTAGATGAAGAAACGGTTGATTTACTGCGCTCACGTGCAAAAGATGCATTAACCACTAAAGCGCTTAAAACGGAAGAAAGCTTAGAAGGTGTAGAGCCTGCAGAAGACTTACTTGCGCTTGAAGGCTTAGAGCGTCATCTAGCATTTGTTATGGCAAGCAAGGGTGTAATTACACTTGAAGACTTAGCTGAGCAAGGTATTGATGAATTGGTAGATATTACAGAGCTAACACCTGAAAAAGCAGGTGAGCTAATTATGGCTGCACGTAATATTTGTTGGTTCGCAGACGAGTAATTTATTAACGGAGGTATTACACACTATGGCAGAAGTAAATGTTGAAAAACTAGCCGGCGATATAGGTACAACTGTTGATAAATTGCTTCAGCAATTTTCACAAGCGGGTATCACTAAAAAAGCAGGTGATAATGTAACTGAAGCTGAAAAAGCACAGTTACTTGATCACTTAAGCAAATCGCACGGTGGTACTGGTTCAGATGGCCCAGCACGTATGACTTTACAACGTAAGAGCAAAAGCACATTAAGTGTAACGGGCTCTACGGGTAAGGCAAAAGCTGTTCAAGTTGAAGTTCGCAAAACACGTACTTACGTGAAAAAGAGCGCAATGGAGCAAGAGCAAGAACAGCAACGTCTAGCCGCTGAAGAAAAAGCGCGTATCGAAGAGCAGCAAAAAGCTGCACAAGAAGCCGCTGAATTAAAAGCTAAACAAGAGGCAGAACGTAAAGCAAAAGAAGACGCTGATCGTAAAGCCAAAGAAGAAGCTAAACGCAAAGCAGATGCAGAGCGTAAAGCTAAACAACAGCAGATGACCCCAGAGCAAAGTGCTAAGTCTGAGAAAGATCGCATCGAAGCTGAGCGTCTGCAGAAAGAAGCAGAAGAGGCCGCATTGAAGAAAGCTGAAGAAGAAGCGAAACGTCAAGCAGAAGAGGCAAGAAAGCTAGCTGAAGAAAATGAAGCTCGCTGGAAAAAAGAAGAAGAAGAACGTAAGAAACGCGAAGAAACCGCGGATCACCATCTTACGACTTCTACTTATGCACGTGAGGCAGAAGATGTTGCCGATGCACGTGATGAGCAAGGTTCACGCCGCGCGAAGAAAAAGAAAAAAGCCCCAGCAAAAGATAAATTTGCAGGCGCTAAAGGCCGTAAAGGCAAGCTAAAAGCACCTACGTCATTGCAACATGGTTTCCAAAAACCAACTGCAGATGTTAAAAATGAAGTGCGTATTAGCGAAACAATTACAGTAGCTGAGCTTGCATCACGCATGGCTGTTAAAGGCGCTGAAGTTGTTAAAACAATGATGAAAATGGGTGACATGGTTACCATTAACCAAGTGATTGACCAAGAAACAGCACAACTTGTTGCTGAAGAAATGGGTCACAAAGTTATCATCGTTAAAGAAAACGAATTAGAGCAAACAGTACTAAATGACCGTCATGAAGATGGTAAGTCTGAGCCGCGTGCGCCAGTAGTAACTGTAATGGGTCACGTTGACCACGGTAAAACATCAACGCTTGATTACATTCGTTCAGCTAAAGTTGCATCAGGCGAAGCCGGTGGTATAACACAGCACATTGGTGCATACCACGTTGAAACTAACGGCAACATGATCACTTTCTTAGATACACCAGGTCACGCCGCGTTTACATCAATGCGTGCACGTGGTGCTAAAGCGACAGATATCGTAATCTTAGTGGTTGCAGCAGACGATGGTGTAATGCCACAAACTAAAGAAGCGGTACAGCATGCTCGCGCAGCTGGCGTTCCTTTAATCATTGCTGTAAACAAAATGGATAAAGAAGGCGCAGATCCAGATCGCGTTAAAAACGAGCTAGCTCAGCTAGACGTTATCCCTGAAGATTGGGGCGGCGATACGCAGTACGTTCATATCTCAGCTAAAACAGGCTTAGGTATTGATGACTTACTTGAAGCTGTTCTTATGCAATCTGAGCTTTTAGAGCTTCGTGCTCCATCAGAAGGCATGGCAGCAGGTGTTGTAATTGAATCTCGTCTTGATAAAGGACGTGGTCCGGTTGCTTCTATCTTAGTTCAATCAGGTACCCTTAACCAAGGTGATATCGTACTGTGTGGTCTTGAATACGGCCGTGTTCGTGCAATGAAAGACGAAAACGGTAAAGACATTAAATCAGCAGGTCCTTCTATTCCTGTTGAGATTTTAGGTCTATCTGGTATTCCGGCTGCAGGTGATGAAGCGACTGTTGTTAAAGATGAGCGTAAAGCGCGTGAAGTTGCTTTATACCGTCAAGGTAAATTCCGCGACGTTAAATTGGCTCGTCAGCAAAAAGCGAAGCTTGAAAACATGTTTACTAACATGGCTGAAGGCGATGTATCAGAAGTTAACGTGGTACTTAAAGCAGACGTTCAAGGTTCAATCGAAGCAATTTCAGACTCACTAACTAAGCTTTCTACTGATGAAGTAAAAGTGAAGATTGTTGGTTCTGGCGTAGGTGGTATCACCGAAACTGATGCAACACTTGCTGCTGCATCTAACGCAATCGTAGTTGGCTTCAACGTTCGTGCCGATGCATCTGCACGTAAAGTGATTGATACTGAAAACTTAGACCTTCGCTACTACAGCGTAATCTATGCGCTAATCGAAGAAGTTAAGCAAGCCATGTCTGGTATGCTTGCTCCTGAGTTTAAGCAAGAGATTATTGGTCTTGCTGAAGTACGTGATGTGTTTAAGTCTCCAAAAATTGGCGCAATTGCTGGTTGTATGGTTACTGAAGGTACTATTAAACGCAGCGCACCTATTCGTGTACTACGTGATAACGTGGTTATTTACGAAGGTGAGCTTGAGTCACTACGTCGCTTTAAAGATGACGTTCAAGATGTTCGTAACGGCATGGAATGTGGTATCGGCGTTAAGAACTACAACGATGTTCGCGTTGGTGACCAAATCGAAGTATTCGAAACAGTTGAAGTACAACGTACACTTTAATTGCTCGTAAACTAAGATTGTAAATGGGGGCTTTGCCCCCATTTCTGTATCCATTATTTAATTAACTTATTATTTTAATTCAGTAAGTTATGATTTTAGGAAAACAATCATGAGAGAATTTTCTCGCACTGATCGTGTTGCTCAGCAAATTCAAAAAGAAATTGCTGTAATTTTACAACGCGAAATTAAAGATCCGCGCTTAGGCATGGTGACAGTGTCTGCGGTAGAAGTATCGCGCGATTTATCTTACGCAAAAGTTTTTATTACGGTGTTTAATACCGAAGATGAAAACAAAGCAAAAGAAAGCGCAAAAATACTTAACGAAGCAACGGGCTATATCCGCTCGTTACTAGGTAAGCGTATTCGTGCTCGTATAATGCCTGAGCTTAAATTTGTAGTAGATAACTCACTAATGGAAGGGATGCGTATCTCTAACTTAGTGGACTCTGTTATTCGCGAAGATAACGCTAAACATGTTGATGATGAAACTGATAGCGAAGAAGGCACTAAAGACTAATGGCAAGACGCAGTAAAGGCCGTCCGATTGATGGTATTTTGTTGTTAAACAAACCTCAAGGCATTTCATCGAACAAAGCCCTACAGCAAGCTAAAGGTATTTATTTTGCCCAAAAAGCTGGCCATACCGGTGCGCTAGACCCACTGGCCACTGGCATGTTACCTATTTGCTTTGGTGAAGCGACCAAGTTTACCCAATTTTTGCTCGATACAGATAAAACCTATGTGGTAAGAGCAAAGCTAGGTGAGCGCACAACTACCTCTGATTCAGATGGCGAAGTGGTTGAAACCCGTGATGTAAACGTTACCACTGAACAGTTAGCTGCAGAAATTGAAAAGTTTTTAGGCGAGTCAGATCAGTATCCATCAATGTATTCAGCGCTTAAATATGAAGGTAAGCCTTTATATAAATACGCGCGTGAAGGCATTGAAGTACCGCGTAAATGCCGAAAAATAAACGTGTTTAGCTTAACGCTTGATGAGTTTGATGAAGCAAATAACGAAGTACAAATGACCGCCCATGTATCTAAAGGGACCTACATTCGTACTATTGTTGATGATTTAGGTGAAAACCTAGGCTGTGGCGCACATGTTATTATGCTGCATCGCTCAGCGGTTGGCCATTACCCTAAAGATAAAATGGTATCGCTTGAGCACCTTGAAACCTTGTTAGCTAAGGCTAAAGAAGAAGAGGTTGCCCCTTCTACATACCTTGATGAATTACTATTGCCAATGGATAGTGCATTGGTTGATTTACCCGTTGTAGAAATTAGCAAAGAGCAGGGTGTTTCGTTTAGCCATGGCCAAGCAGTCGTATTAGGCATTGATTTACCCGACGGGGCAATTAAAGTCCTGGCCGATGGTGTGTTTATTGGTACCGGTGAGCGCAACCCTGACGGGCATTTAAAATCAAAGCGTGGCTTGTCTAATCAGCAACCCGAGTAAACTTTAACTTGTAGTTATTCTCATAGTTGGTAGAATACGCCCGCTTAATCGTTTTGGCTGAATTAGTGATCGGCTAAAGCACCTATTAAATTTAACTTTTGGAGTTATTATGTCACTAAGCAATCAAGAAAAAATCGATATCATTGCTAAATTTGCACGTGCTGAAGGCGACACTGGTTCACCTGAAGTACAAGTAGCTTTACTTACTTTTGATATCAACAAGCTTCAAGGTCACTTTGCTGACCACAAGCATGACTTCCACTCACGTCGTGGTCTGCTTCGTAAAGTAAGTACTCGCCGTAAATTGCTTGATTACCTTAAAGGTAAAGATATCTCGCGTTATACTGCGTTAATCCAAGAGCTTGGCCTACGTCGCTAAGAACTTGATTACGAGAAAAGGAGCTTTATAGCTCCTTTTTTTGTGCCTAAATTTAACGCTTCACACTCCATCGTTAACTTAATCTCCCTGCAATATAAATAACATCAACCTTTGCTAGCACTTAACAATTAAGGGTAGGCAACGCTTGCAACCACTGCGTTAAAATTATCTTTAAGAACAATTTAATAGCGAATTATTCACCTAGTTATCTAAAGGTTTTTAATAGCTAAAAATTACACGCTTAATTAAACGCTTTGCGATAAAACAATTAAAAAATAATGTGGCAAAAGCGATTACGTTTTATCTTTGGGTAGGCTCGCAATTTTACGTCGCTTTGGTATATACTATGCGCGTAGATAAATAGGTTATCTGCAGTCATTAAAAATTTTGCCAATTGTAGTACTTAATTGATTTCCAACTGAATACAATTATGTACTGTAATTGGCCCTTTTAATGACACTTATTAATGAAATATAAAAACATTTAAGGAATATTTTAAGTGCAAGCAATTATTAAAGAATTTCAACTAGGTCAACACACAGTTACCCTAGAAACAGGTGCAATCGCACGTCAAGCAGACGGCGCAGTATTAGCAAGCATCGGCGACACGTCAGTATTAGTTACTGTCGTTGGTAAGCGTGAAGCTCAACCTGGTCAAGACTTTTTCCCACTAACAGTT